>NZ_JACBXC010000506.1 GCF_013870535.1 Streptomyces phytophilus
CGGCAGGGGCGGCCGTGCGGGCGGCGGAACCGCCCCGCCGGGCAACCCGGTCGGGCGCACCGCCCCGCGCCCCATAGGATTGCCCCGAAACCGTCACACCACCCTGTGAGGATGACCCGCATGCCTGGCATCACGCGCGAGGAGGTCGCCCACCTCGCCCGGCTGGCGCGCCTGGAGCTGAGCGGCGAGGAGCTGGACCACTTCGCCGGCCAGCTCGACGCCATCATCGGCGCGGTCGCCCGCGTCGCCGACGTGGCCGGCGAGGACGTACCGCCGACCAGCCACCCGCTGCCCCTGACGAACGTCATGCGCCCGGACGCCGTCCGGCCGGGCCTGACCGCGCAGCAGGCGCTCTCCGGCGCGCCCGCGCAGGAGCAGCAGCGTTTCAAGGTGCCGCAGATCCTGGGGGAGGAGTGACCGTGGCGGACAGCTCGGGAATCATCAGGCAGACGGCGGCCGAGACCGCCGCGCAGATCGCCGCCGGCGACGTCAGCGCCGTCGAGGTGGCCGAGGCCCATCTGGCCCGCATCGACGCCGTGGACGAGAAGGTGCACGCCTTCCTGCACGTCGACCGCGAGGGCGCGCTCGCCCGCGCGCGGGCCGTGGACGCCAAGCGCGAGCGCGGCGAGGAGCTCGGCCCGCTGGCCGGGGTGCCGCTGGCGCTGAAGGACATCTTCACCACCGAGGGCGTGCCCACCACCGCCGGGTCGAAGATGCTCGAAGGCTGGATCCCGCCGTACGACGCGACCGTGACCCGGCGGCTGAAGGAAGCCGACGTCGTCATCCTCGGCAAGACCAACATGGACGAGTTCGCCATGGGCTCCTCCACCGAGAACAGCGCCTACGGCCACACCGGCAACCCCTGGGACCTCACCCGGATCCCCGGCGGCTCCGGCGGCGGCTCGTCGGCCGCCATCACCGCGCACATGGCGGCGCTGGCCATCGGCACCGACACCGGCGGCTCCATCCGCCAGCCCGCGTCCGTCACCGGCACCGTCGGCGTCAAGCCGACCTACGGCGGCGTCTCGCGGTACGGGATGATCGCGTTCTCCTCCAGCCTCGACCAGGGCGGCCCGTGCGCCCGTACCGTGCTCGACGCGGCGCTGCTGCACGAGGTGCTCGCCGGCCACGACCCGCTGGACTCCACCTCCATCGACGCCCCCGTCCCGCCGGTCGTCGAGGCCGCGCGGAACGGCTCGGTGGCCGGGATGCGCGTCGGCGTGGTCAAGGAGTTCCGCGGCGAGGGCTACCAGGCGGGCGTCATGCAGCGCTTCGACGAGGCCGTCGAGCTGCTGCGCGAGCTGGGCGCCGAGGTCGTGGAGGTCTCCTGCCCGGCGTTCGACCGGGCGCTCGCCGCGTATTACCTGATCGCGCCCGCCGAGGTCTCCTCGAACCTCGCCCGCTACGACGGCCTGCGCTACGGGCTGCGCACCGGCGACGACGGCACGCACTCCGCCGAGGAGGTCACCTCGCTGACCCGCGCGGCGGGCTTCGGCCCCGAGGTCAAGCGCCGCATCATGCTCGGCACGTACGCGCTCAGCTCCGGCTACTACGACGCGTACTACGGCTCGGCGCAGAAGGTCCGCACCCTCATCACGCGCGACTTCGAGCGCGCCTACGAGCAGGTCGACGTGCTCGTCTCGCCGACCACCCCGACGACCGCGTTCCCGGTCGGCGAGCGGGTCGACGACCCGATGGCGATGTACCTCGCCGACCTGTGCACCATCCCGTCCAACCTGGCCGGCAACGCCGCGATGTCGCTGCCCTGCGGCCTCGCGCCGGAGGACGGGCTCCCGGTGGGGCTGCAGATCATCGCCCCCGCCATGGCCGACGACCGGCTCTACAGGGTCGGTGCCGCGGTGGAGGCCGCGTTCACCGACCGGTGGGGCCACCCCCTGCTGGAGGAGGCACCCGCCCTATGAGCAAGTTCGCCAAGGCCAAGGACTTCAAGAAGTCCAAGGCCGGTGTGTACATCTCCCTCACGTCCACGCTCTTCGGCGCGATCGGTATCGCCAAGCAGATGAAGCAGGCGCGCTTCGACGACGACCGGCTGCGCCAGCTCGACGCCGCGGTGTCCGCCGCCGCCATGGCCACCGGCGTCGCCCTGCTGCTGCGTGAGCTGCGCCGGATGAACGACGACGACATCCTCGCCGGCTGAGCGGGCCGCGCCGGGGTCGAGAGGCTGGAAGAGAGCTGTGACTGTCACGTACGAGGACGCCCTCGCGACGTACGAGCCGGTGCTGGGCCTGGAGGTCCACGTCGAGCTGGGTACCGCGACCAAGATGTTCTGCGGCTGCGCCACCGCGCTGGGCGCCGGGCCCAACACCCAGACCTGCCCCGTCTGCCTCGGCCTGCCCGGCGCGCTGCCGGTGGTCAACGAGACGGGCGTGGAGTCCGCGGTCAAGATCGGCCTGGCGCTCAACTGCGAGATCGCCGAGTGGTGCCGCTTCGCCCGGAAGAACTACTTCTACCCGGACATGCCGAAGAACTTCCAGACCTCGCAGTACGACGAGCCCATCGCGTACGACGGCTACCTCGACGTCGAGGTCGACGGCGAGGTCTTCCGGGTCGAGATCGAGCGCGCCCACATGGAGGAGGACACCGGCAAGTCCACGCACGTCGGCGGCGCCACCGGCCGGATCCACGGCGCCTCGCACTCGCTGCTGGACTACAACCGGGCCGGCATCCCGCTGATCGAGATCGTCACCAAGCCGATCACCGGCGCCGGCGACCGGGCACCCGACGTCGCCAAGGCGTACGTGGCCGAGCTGCGGGAGCTGATCAAGGCCCTCGGCGTCTCCGAGGCCCGCATGGAGCAGGGCCAGCTGCGCTGCGACGTGAACCTGTCGCTGATGCCCGCCGGCGCCACCGTCTTCGGCACCCGCAGCGAGACGAAGAACGTCAACTCGCTGCGCAGCGTCGAGCGCGCGGTGCGCTCCGAGGTCGTCCGGCACGCCGAGGTCCTCGACGGCGGCGGCAGGATCGTCCAGGAGACCCGCCACTTCCACGAGGACACCGGCACCACCACCTCGGGCCGTACGAAGGAGGAGGCGGAGGACTACCGCTACTTCCCCGAGCCCGACCTCGTGCCCGTCGCGCCCGCCCGCGAGTGGGTGGAGAAGCTGCGCGCCGGGCTGCCGGAGCTGCCGCGGCTGCGCCGCAACCGGCTGCGCGAGGAGTGGGGCGTCTCCGCGCACGACATGCAGTCCATCCTCAACGCCGGCGCCATCGGCGCGATCGTCGCCACCATCGACGCGGGCGCGGACGCCGCGGCGGCGCGCAAGTGGTGGATGGGCGAGCTGGCGCGGCGGGCCAACGAGGACGGCGTCGAACTGGCCGCGCTGGCGATCACGCCCGAGCAGGTCGCGCGGGTGGCGGCGCTGGTCGCCGAGGGCAAGCTGAACGACA
This sequence comes from Streptomyces phytophilus, assembly GCF_013870535.1. Classification (GTDB taxonomy): domain Bacteria; phylum Actinomycetota; class Actinomycetes; order Streptomycetales; family Streptomycetaceae; genus Streptomyces; species Streptomyces phytophilus. The sequence goes on from NZ_JACBXC010000506.1 coordinate 3,409, forward strand.
AGCTGGCCCGCCAGGTCATCACCGGCGTCCTCGACGGCGAGGGTGCTCCCGATGAGGTGGTCGACAAGCGCGGGCTGGCCATCGTCAAGGACGAGGGCGCGCTCGGCGCCGCGGTCGACGAGGCCATCGCCGCCAACCCGGCCGTCGCGGACAAGATCCGCGGCGGCAAGGTGCAGGCGGCGGGCGCGCTGGTCGGCGCGGTCATGAAGGCGACCCGCGGCCAGGCGGACGCCGCCCGGGCCCGGGAGCTGATCATGGAGAAGCTGGGCGTAGCGGACTGAACGTGTGAAAAAGGCCACTGACCGGACAAACGATCTCCCGCACCTGTAACAGTGGCAGCGCAGGTGCAGGAGTCTTTGAGGGCGAACCTCCCTGAAAGATCGTGAAATCCCAGGGAGCCGCCCGTGTCCGGTCTCGCCCGGTGGTGTCTACGCCGCCGCCTGGTCGTCGTCCTGCTCTGGCTCGGCGCCTTCGCCGGCACGGCCCTCGCGGCCTCCCTGCTGGGCCCGGCGTACTCGAACGACTACGACGTGCCCGGCACCGAGTCCGGGCGGGCGCAGGTGCTCATGGCCGAGGCGTTCCCCGGCCTCGACGGCGCCGCGGACACCGTCGTCTGGCACGACGCCGACGGCGTGCGCGACGCGCAGGTCACGGAGCGGGTGGACGCGGCGCTGACGGAGATCGCCGGGCTGCCGGGGGTCGCGGACGTCACCGGTCCCGACGGCTTCAA
>NZ_JACBXC010000507.1 GCF_013870535.1 Streptomyces phytophilus
CGCGCTCTCCTTCGCCGCCCACCTGCTGGAAGCCACGGGTCCGGCGCCGGCTCCCGCCCTCCTGCACCCCGACCAGCCCTCCGTCGTGGTGTTCACCTCCGGTACCGCGGGCGCCCCGACCGCCGTTCTGCACAGCTCCAACACGCTCTACGCCGGCATCAGGGCCGTGCCACGGTACGCGGACGGAGCGGCGGCGTCGCGGACGACACCCGGCGGGATCAGCCACTCCGTCGGCCTCTGCAACCTGGCGCTCGCCCCGCTCGTCCATCGCGCACCGGCGCACTTCGCCGACGTCTGGGACCCCGGCGCCTACCTCGACATGCTGGCCCGCAACGGCACGCGGGTGCTGCTCGCCGTGCCCTGGGCCCTCGCGCAGCTCGTCACCGAGCAGCGCCGCTCCCCCCGCCCGCTCGGCACCCTGCACACGGTGGTCAGCGTGGGCACGCCGCTGCCCCGCCCGCTCGTTCCCCGTATCCGCGCCGCCTTGTGCGCACACCTCGTCAACGAGTGGGGGATGACCGAACTCGGCGGCGGCACCGCCACCGCACCCGACGATCCCGACGATCCCGACGACTGGCCGGCGCTGAGCATGGGCCGCGCCATGCCCGGGGTCGAGCTGCGCCTGGAGCCCGCGGAAGGCGGCGCCTCGCACCTGTCCGTCCGCAGCCCCGCCACCTGCCTGGCGACCGCCGAGCGCGACACGGGCCGGTTGCGCTGGAGCAGCGCGGGGACCGACGGCTGGTACGAGACCGGCGACCTGGTCGAGGCCGACGGGCGCGGCGGTCTGCGGTTCCTCGGCCGCGCGGCGGACCGCGTCAAGGGCTCCGACTCCCAACTGATCCCCGTGCAGGACGTGGAGGACGAGCTGCGCGACCACCCCCGGGTCCGGGACGTGGCGCTCGTCGGCTACCCCGACCCGGTGCACTCCGAACTGGCCTGCGCCGTGGTGGTACCGGAAGACCCGGCCGACCCGCCGACCCTGGCGGAGCTGCGCACGCACCTCACCGCCCGGGGCATGACCGAGTGGTACCGGCCGTCCCGCCTCGAACTGCTGGCGGAGCTGCCCCGCACGCACCTCGGCAAGGTCCACAAGAGCGCGCTGCGCGCCAGGGTCGCGGCGGCGGCCGCCGGTCGGGTCAGCGATCCGCCGGGCCGACGGTGAGGGTCGGGGTGTAGTACCCGGCCGGGTACGCTCCCCGATCGGCTGGTCGTCGGCCTCGACCCAGGCGTGGGCGCGGAAGGGTGCGGTGCGGACTCCGATCCGCCGGATGCGGTGGGGCGGCCCCGCCGCCCGCCGCGAATCGCGGTCCGAGCACTGGCGAACCTTTACGGATTACGGCGGTCAGACTGATCGTAAAACTACACCCACTTGAGTGGGGCGGGGGTCATCCTCGTTTTCGGCGCGGCGCGTTGGAGAAATCACCAGGCGTAGCGGACTCTTATCTGTTCGTCTCCGATGCGCCCGGGGGATTCAGGGCCCCGTCGAACTCGCTCCCGGGCTTCCGATTCCCGGCGTATTTCTTTCCGGTACTGCCCCGGAGTCGCTCCTACCGATGACCAGATCAGTCTCGCACCTGGAAAGGGAGGACAAGTCATGGCAGACAGTGGGGGGTCGGCCGCCAGGGTCGCCCTGGTGGACGTGGCGGCCAGCCGTCGGCAGGGGGGACGCGTGCGGGCGCTGCTGACGCCGGGTTCCGTGGGGGCCACCTCGGGGTTCATGGGGCACCTCGAATTGGCGCCAGGGGAGGTCGTCACCGAGCATTACCACCCGTTCTCCGACAAGTTCCTGTACGTGATCGAGGGTTCGGCCGTCGTGCGCGTCAACGGCGAGGCGGTGGCGCTGGATTCGGACGAGGCGCTGCTCATCACCCGGGGGCAGCGCAACCGCATCGAGAATGCCGGGGACGGTGTCCTGCGGGCCGTCTTCCACGTCGCGCCCCTTGCACCGCGGCCCGAACTCGGCCATGTCGACACCGAGCCCGTGCCGGAGCCCGGGTGCGTGCCGCCGCGTGTGGGTGGCTGACATGGGCGAGGACGCGGAGAGGCGTGCGGTGATCACGGGCATCGGCGTACGGGCCCCGGGCGGGGTGGGGACGGAGGCGTTCTGGCGGTTGCTGGTTTCGGGGCGTACCGCGACGCGGACGATGAGCCTGATCGACCCCGCGCCGTTCCGCTCCCGGGTCGCCGCGGAGATCGACTTCGACCCGGCGGCCGAGGGGCTGTCGCCGGCGCAGGCGGCGACGTGCGACAGGGCCACGCAGCTGGCGATCGCCGCGACCCGTGAGGCGGTGGCGGGCAGCGGGCTGGACACGGGCCGGCAGGACCCGGCGCGGGTCGGCGTCAGCATCGGCACCGCGGTGGGCTGCACCGCCAGCCTCGACCAGGACTACCAGCGGGTCAGCGACTACGGGTCCCACTGGCTGGTCGACCACACGGCCACCGCCGCGCAGGTCTTCGACTACTTCGTCCCGTCCTCCATCGGCCGCGACGTCGCCTGGGAGACGGGCGCCGAAGGACCCGTCACCGTGATCTCCACCGGCTGCACCTCCGGCCTCGACGCCGTGGGGTACGGGGCCGGCCTCATCCGCGACGGGCGGGCCGACGTGGTCGTCTGCGGGGCGACCGACGCCCCCATCTCCCCCATCACCGTGGCCTGCTTCGACGCCATCAAGGCGACCTCGGCGAACAACGGCGACCCGGAGCACGCCTCCCGGCCCTTCGACCGCAACCGCGACGGCTTCGTCCTCGGCGAAGGGGCCGCGGTGTTCGTCGTCGAGGAGCTGGCGGCCGCGTACCGGCGCAGGGCCCGCGTCTACGCCGAAGTCCGCGGCTTCGCGACGAGGTCGAACGCCTACCACATGACCGGCCTGACGCGGCACGGCCGCGAGATGGCCGAGGCCATCCGGGCCGCCATGCGGCAGGCGCGCCGCGACGGGGCCGATCTCGACTACATCAACGCCCACGGCTCCGGGACCCGGCAGAACGACCGGCACGAGACGGCCGCGTTCAAGCGGAGCCTGGGCCGCCGCGCCTATGAGGTCCCGGTCAGCTCCATCAAGTCGATGATCGGGCACTCGCTCGGCGCGATCGGCTCGCTGGAGCTGGCCGCCTGCGCGCTGGCCATCGAGTACGGCGTGATCCCGCCCACCGCGAACTACGAAGAGCCCGACCCCGAGTGCGACCTCGACTACGTGCCCAACGTGGCCCGGGAGCAGCGGGTGGACACCGTGCTCAGCGTCGGCAGCGGCTTCGGCGGGTTCCAGAGCGCCGCGGTGCTCGGCCGGCCCCCGGCGAAGGCGGTGGCGCGGTGACCGTCACCGCCGGGAGGGAGCCGGTCGGCGGGGAGTCGGCGCCCGCGTACGGCGCACGTGCCGGACTGGCCGGGGCCGTCGTCACCGGTATCGGCGTCGTCGCGCCCAACGGCATCGGCACCGACGAGTTCTGGGCGGCAACCCTCGCCGGCCGGAGCGGCATCGGCCTCCTCCAGCGCTTCGACGCGAGCGCCTACCCCGTGCGCGTGGGCGGCGAGGTCCTCGACTTCGACGCCGACGCCCTCCTGTCCCAGCGGCTGCTGCCCCAGACCGACCGCATGACGCGCTACGCCCTGGCCGCCGCCGACTGGGCGCTGGCGGACGCCGGGCTGGATCCCGCGGACCTCGGCGAGTACGACCTGGGCGTGCTGACGGCCGGCGCGTGCGGCGGCTTCGAGTTCGGCCAGCGGGAGTTGCAGAAGCTCTGGGGGACGGGCCCGGAGCGGGTCAGCTCGTACCAGTCGTTCGCCTGGTTCTACGCGGTCAACACCGGCCAGATCTCCATCCGCCACGGCCTGCGGGGACACACCTCGGTCTTCGTCTCCGAGCAGGCCGGCGCCCTCGACGCGGCGGCCGACACGGCCCGCCTGCTGCGTACGGGCACCCTCCGCGCCGCGCTGACCGGGGGCTTCGACGCGCCGCTGTGCCCGTGGGGCCTGGTCGTCCAGCTCCCCGGCGGCCTGCTGAGCACGTCCCCCGATCCCGAACGCGCCTACCTGCCCTTCGACGCCGACGCCACCGGCTACGCGGCCGGCGAGGGCGGTGCGCTCCTGGTCGTCGAGCGGGAGGACACGGCGCTTGGCCGCAACGCCGC
>NZ_JACBXC010000508.1 GCF_013870535.1 Streptomyces phytophilus
CGCGTACGACCCCGCACCCTTCACCCTCGGCGTCGCCTCCGGCGACCCCCGCCCGGACTCCGTCCTGCTGTGGACCCGCCTCGCCCCCGAACCCCTCGCCCCCGACCAGGACCTCCCCGACATCGTCGAAGTCCGCTGGACCATCGCCGAAGACCCCGCACTCCGCCGCATCGTCGCCGAAGGCGCCGCACCCGCCTCCGCCACCCTCGGCCACAGCGTCCACATCCCCGTCACCGGCCTGACCCCCGGCCGCACCTACCACTACGCCTTCAGCGCCCTCGGCCGCACCAGCCGCACCGGCCGCACCCGCACCGCACCCGGCGGCCCCGTCGGCCGCGTACGCTTCGCCGCCGCCAACTGCCAGGCGTTCCACGACGGCTACTACGCCGCCCACCGCGGCATCGCCGCCGAAGACGTCGACTTCGTCATCCACCTCGGCGACTACATCTACGAACACGGCCAGGTCGGCGGCGTACCAGAAGACCACGTCCGCGACCACGAAGGACCCGAGACCCTCACCCTCGCCGACTACCGCAGACGCCACGCCCTCTACAAAGGCGACCCCGCACTGCGCGACGCCCACGCCGCCCACCCCTGGTACCTCACCTGGGACGACCACGAAGTCGCCAACGACTACAGCGGAAGCACCGGCGCCGCCCCCTTCGTCCGCCGCCGCGCCGCCGCCTACCAGGGCTGGTACGAACACATGCCGCACCGCGACTCCTTCGGCGACTCCGCACTCCCCGACCCCGAGATCCACCGCGTCCGCGACTGGGGCGGACTCCTCCAGCTCACCGTCCTCGACCTGCGCTCCCACCGCTCCGCCCAGAACCTGCCCGACGGCACCATCCTCGGCACCGACCAGAAGAACTGGCTCAAGCACCACATCGACAACGCCCCCGACACCTGGCACGTCTGGGCCAACTCGATCATGCTCAGCCAACTCCGCGGCTCACCCGGCGGCCCGTACATGTTCACCGACCAGTGGGACGGCTTCCTCGCCGAACGCGCGGAAGTCCTCCAGCACGTCCACACCGCCGGCCTCGAAGACCTCGTCGTCGTCACCGGCGACTGGCACTCCGCCTTCGTCGACGACATCCGCACCGACTACGACAACCCCGAATCACCCCTCGTCGGCACCGAGTTCACCGCCCACTCCGTCACCTCCGGCGCGTACCCACCGGACTGGAACCAGACCAACGGACCCGTCATGGGCGCTGCCAACCCGCACCTGAAGTACTTCGAAGGCAACCGCTACGGCTACGACGTCTACGACGTCACCCCCGAACGCTTCAGCGCCCACATGCGCGTCATCGGCGACCGCCGCGACCCGGCCTCGCCCGCCACCACGCTCACCACGTTCCACGTCGACCGCGGCCGGCCCGGCAGCTACGAGGACGAGGCGACGAAGAACTCCCCCGCCCAGTACCGCCGCGACTGACACGCACCGCACCCGCCCTCCCCGCCAGGCGCCCCCGCCGGCGCCCGTACAACTGCCGGGAACCCGCGGGCGGTCGGCACCCGGCCGGACCACGCACGCCGTCGGCCGCACGGCGCACGGGCCCGGCCGGGTTGCCGCCTGGGGATCCCGCCCGATCGTCCGCCGCCCCAACACCCAAGTCAATCCTCGGAATTGCTTGAGACAGGCATAGGCTCGACTTGGGACCACCGGGACGTAAAAACCCGGATTCCCGTGTGTCCCTGCGCGGTCACCTGTTCGGCCCATCGATAGAATCGCGCGATGGCCGCACCGGGAACACGCGAAAACTGCGAGGAGGCACGTTGACCGGACATGACGTCACCGACGAGCAGTGGCAGGGGCTCGCCGAAGTCGTCCCCCTGCGCGGCAACGAATGGCCCTCCTGGACCGGGCACGAAACCCTCGACGACCCCGAAGTCGACGCCGACCAGCGGCAGTTCGTCGTCATCCGCTGCCAGGTCTTCGCCGACGCCCGGCGCGTCGCCGAATACCTGATAGCGCAGGTCCCCGTCCTGCTGGACCTCACCGGCGCCGAGATCGACGTGGCCAAGCGCATCCTCGACTTCGCCAGCGGCGTCACCTTCGGCATCCAGAGCAGCATGCACCGCGTCGACCGCAACGTCTTCCTCCTCGCCCCCGTGGGCACGGAAGTCGAACCGGTCGCAAGCCGCTGACGGCACACCGCACCTGACGGGACGCCGGCCGGCCACCGGCCGGCGACCCGCCGCGACCCCTCGCTCCCACCCACCCCCGCCGCCGGGCAACGCATCCCGCCGCCCGCGGACTCTGAAGGGTGAAGGGAGTGCCCATGACTGCCGAGCAGAGCGAGAGGGACGCCGATTTCCAGGGCTTCATGGCCAGCCGGTGGCCGCGACTGCTGCGTACCGCATACCTGCTGACCGGTGAGCAGCACGCCGCCGAAGACCTCGCCCAGACCGCGCTGGAGCGGGCCTACGTCGCCTGGCGGCGGGTGACGCAGGCCGAGGACCCGGACGCGTACGTACGCAGGATCCTCGTCAACGCCCACACACGCCGCTTCCGCAACGGCAGACGCGCCGAACTGCCCAACGGGGCGACCGGCGGCGGGCAGGGGCCGCGGCAGCAGGCCGAGGCCCGGGACCGCATCGCCCAGACCGACGACCGCCTGGCGCTGCTGCCCGCGCTGCTCGCACTGCCGCCCAGACAGCGGCAGGCCGTGGTGCTGCGCTACTGGGAGGACCTCAGCGTGGACGAGGCCGCAGCCGCCATGGGCTGCTCGACGGGAACGATCAAGAGCCAGACCGCCAAGGCCCTCGCCAAATTGCGGCGATCACCCGCCCTGAAGCAGCAGACGGCCGACACCGGCGAGCGCGCCGGCGGGACAGAGAGGTGAGGGACGTGCACGACGACGCTATCGACACAGCTCTACCGGAGCGGCTCGCGGCAACCGCGGACCAGGTGCGCATCACCCCCGTCCCCGCCACCACCGTCCTGCGCGCGGCACGCCGCCGGCGCAACGGCAGGAGGCTGGCGATGGGCACAGCCGCCCTGGCCGCCGGCGGCCTCCTCGCCGCCGGGCTGGGAGTGCTGCCCGAAGCCGGCGAACCACGGCAGCCGACCACGGTCGTCGTCCCGCCCGCGACATCCTCCCCGGCCGGGCCCGGCGTGACACGGCCGTCCAACGCCGTACTCGGCGAGGGCACGGCGGACGGCTACCGCTTCCGGGTGGAGGTCGACATCTGGGGAGCCGCCGCCGACGAGGCCGACGTCTGGAACCAGATCCGCGCGATGTACGAGAGCGACACCGAGATGCCGTTCGAGGTCGAGAACGGCGCCAACTACCCGCCCGTCAAAGGCGAGGACAAGCTGCCCTACACACCGGGCAAGTCCTGGTACTACATCTACCTCTCGGTGGACGGCAACCCACGCGTCCCGTACGGGGAAGGACAGATCCTCACCGGCCGCGACGACGAGATCCACGTAGACGGCACCAACCTCGACGGCAACGGCAACGAGGGCCCCGACGCCGAAGCGAGGACGGTCGAGCTGATCTTCGGCTACGTGCCCGAGGGAATCGACCGGGCGGAGATCACCTGGGAGAACGGCACCGTGTCGAAGCTGGAACTGGTCGAGGCGGCAGGATCGACCGGGCACTGGTTCACGGCCGCAGGACCGGAAGGCGGCGTCGACCCGGACGAACTGCGCACCTACGACCGCAACGGAAAACCCGCGGAAGGCTACGACTTCACAGACTGGTGAACCGCACCCGCGCGCCGGGCGACGGCGGCGCGCAGGCGACCAGGGGCACCCCGCCATACCGTGCCCGGGGCCCGAGTCGCCGCGGAATCGCGGGGGCTCGTCCGTTCGGGCGAAGGTGGCGCTGCCGGAACGGTTCGGCTCGTGAGACGCTCAATAGCGTCGCGGGACATGACCTCCCCCACCATCCCGCGCACGGCCCACGGCGCGCGCCACCCCCACACCGACCGCGCCACCCTCGGCGAACTGCGCCTGTCCGCCTTCAAATCGCACCGCGGCACCCGGCTCCGGCTCGGACCCCTCACCCTGTTCACGGGCGGCAGCGGCAGCGGGAAGACCGCGGCGCTCGAAGCGTGCGGCGTGCTGGCCAGACTCGGTGCCGGGGCCACCCTGGAGGAAGCCTT
>NZ_JACBXC010000509.1 GCF_013870535.1 Streptomyces phytophilus
GCCCGCCGCGGGCGACGCTCCATCCCCCGAGCCCGGCGCAGGCGAGGGCGGTGAGGCTTCGTGAACGACGTGCTGGAGGTCCTGCTCACCCTTCTCGGCGTCCTCGTCGTCTTCCTGCTCTTCCCCCTCGTCGTCGGGCAGACCGAGCACAAGGTCATGGCCCACATGCAGGGCCGCGTAGGCCCCATGTACGCCGGCGGCTTCCACGGCTGGGCGCAACTCGTCGCCGACGGCGTCAAGTTCGTGCAGAAGGAAGACGTCGTCCCCGCCGGTGCCGACCGGCGGGTCTTCCAGCTCGCACCCGCCGTCGCCCTCCTCCCGTACCTCGTCGTCCTCGTCGCCATCCCCTTCGCCCCCGACGGCGGCGTGGGCGAGGCTCTCGACGCCGGGATCTTCTTCGTGCTGGCCGTCATGGGCGTCGGCGTGCTCGGCTCCCTCATGGGCGGCTGGGCGTCCGCCAACAAGTACTCGCTTCTCGGTGGCCTCCGTACCGCCGCCCAACTGCTCGCCTACGAGCTGCCCATGCTGCTCGCCGCCGCCTCCGTCGCCATGGCCGCCGGGACGGTGTCGCTCGTCGGGATCGTCGACGGGTTCGAGTGGTGGTGGCTGCCGTGGCAGCTCGTCGGCGGGGTGGTGTTCTTCACCGCCGGGCTCGCCGAGCTGCAACGTCCGCCGTTCGACGCCCCCGTCGCCGACTCGGAGATCATCTTCGGCGCGTACACCGAGTACTCCGGTCTGCGCTTCGCGCTGTTCCTGCTCGCCGAGTACGCCGGCATCGTCGTCCTCAGCGCGCTGACCGCCGTGCTCTTCCTCGGCGGCTGGCACGGCCCGTACGCCGACGGGCTCGGCTGGCTGTGGACGCTGCTGAAGACCGGGATCCTCGCCTTCGCCGTGATCTGGCTGCGCGTCACGTACCCGCGGCTGCGCGAGGACCAGATCCAGCGCTTCGCCTGGACGACCCTCATCCCGCTCGCCCTCGCGCAGATCGCGCTGACCGGCATCGTGAAGGTGGTGATCTGACGGTGAAGGGGCTCGCCAAGGGGCTCGCGGTCACGCTGCGTACGATGACGCGGCGCTCGCACACCGCGCACTACCCCGACACCCTGCCCGCGCTGCCGCCGCGCAGCCGCGGCGTCATCGCGCTGTTCGAGGAGAACTGCACGGTCTGCATGCTGTGCGCCCGCGAGTGCCCGGACTGGTGCATCTACATCGACTCGCACAAGGAGACCGTGCCGCCCGCCGCCCCCGGCGGGCGCGAGCGCAGCCGCAACGTGCTCGACCGCTTCGCCATCGACTTCGCGCTGTGCATGTACTGCGGGATCTGCATCGAAGTCTGCCCGTTCGACGCCCTTTTCTGGTCGCCGGAGTTCGAGTACGCGGAGACCGATATCCACGAGCTGACCCACGAGCGGGGCCGGCTGCGCGACTGGATGTGGACGGTGCCCGCCCCGCCCGCGCCGGACCCGGCGGGGGAGGAGCCGAAGGAACTGGGCGCGGCGCGCAAGGCGGTGGAGAAGGCGGAGGCGTCGGCACCGGCGCGCGAGCCCGCCGGCGGGGAGGGCGACGGCACATGACCCTCGCCGCCGAGACCCACGGCTTCCTGTCGCCCACCGGCGTCGAGATCGTCTTCCTCCTCACCGGTCTGGTGACCCTCGGCGCCGCCGTGATCACCGTGACCACGCGGCAGCTGGTGCACGCCGCGCTGTGGCTGGTGGTCGCGCTCGGCGGACTGGCGGTCGAGTACCTGCTGCTGACGGCCGAGTTCGTGGCCTGGGTGCAGGTGCTGATCTACGTCGGCTCGGTGGTGGTGCTGCTGCTCTTCGGGCTGATGCTGACCCGGGCGCCGATAGGCCGCTCGCCGGACGCCGACTCGGGCAACCGGTGGGTGGCGCTGGGTGTGGCGGGGGCGGCGGCGGTGCTGCTTGTGACGCTGGTCGTGGACGCGTTCCGGACGACGTGGATCGACCTGGACGAGCCGAAGGGCACGACCGACCTGCTGGGGGCGAGCGTCTTCCGGCACTGGGTGCTGCCGTTCGAGGCGCTGTCGGTGCTGCTGCTGGCGGCGCTGGTGGGCGCGATCGTGCTGTCCCGCAAGGACGGCGGGTCCGCGGAGGAGGTGGCCGGGAACCCGGCCGGCCCGGTCGACGCCGCCGACGACGGCGGGGAGGGCTGATGCATCTCGCGTATCCGGCGGTGCTGGCGGCGCTGCTGTTCTGCGTCGGCCTCTACGGCGTGCTGGCGCGGCGCAACGCCATCCTCGTGCTGATGTCCGTCGAGCTGATGCTCAACGCCGTCAACCTCAACCTCGTCGCCTTCGACGTCGCGTTCCGCGACGTCCTGCGCTCCGGGCAGTCGTTCGCGCTGTTCATCATCGCCCTGGCCGCCGCCGAGATCGGCATCGGGCTGGCCATCGTGCTGATGGTGTACCGCAACCGCGGCACCTCCGCCGTCGACCGCCTCCGCGACCTCGCGGACACGGACGCGGGCGGCACCGGCGGCGCAGCGGACGCACCGGACCCACAGGACGCAGCGGACGCGGCAGCAGACGCCGCCGGCGAGTCGGCGGCCGCGTCGAAGAAGGCCGAGGCCACCGCGTGACCACCACCACCCTCGCCGCACTCGTTCCCCTGCTGCCCTTCCTCGGCGCCGTCGCCACCCTGCTCCTCGGCCGCCGCTCGCCCGGCATGGTGCAGCCGCTGGCCGTGCTGCCGGCCGTGACCGCCGCCGCGCTCGCGGCCGTCGTCGCGGCCCGGCAGGGCGGCGACGAGCCGGTGACCGCCGCCACCGAGCTGACCCCGACCGGCTCCGTGCCCATCGACCTGGCGCTGCACCTCGACGGCATGGCGGTGCTGGTCGCCGTGCTCGTCGGCGTCGTCGCCACGTGCGTGCAGATCTACTCCACCGGCTACCTGCGCGACGACCCGCGCTACGCCTCGTACGCCGCCCTCGTCTCCCTCTTCACCGCCGCGATGCTCCTCGTCGTCTACTCCGGCGACCTGCTGGTGCTGCTGGTCGGCTGGGAGATCATGGGCATCTGCTCGTACTTCCTCGTCGGCCACTACTGGGACACCGAGGTCGCACGGGCCGCCTCGCTCAAGGCGTTCCTGGTCACCAAGCTGGGCGACGTCCCCTTCCTCTTCGGCATCTTCGCGCTCGCGTCCGAGGCCGGTACGTTCCGGATCAGCGGCATCCTGACCGCCGCCGGCTCCGGCGAAGGACTGGCCCACCCCACGCTCATCGCGCTGCTGCTGCTCGCCGGCGTCGCGGGCAAGTCCGCGCAGTTCCCGCTGCACACCTGGCTGCCCGACGCCATGGCCGGCCCCACGCCCGTCTCCGCGCTGATCCACGCGGCGACGATGGTCGCGGCCGGCGTGTACGTCGTCGCCAGGCTGCTGCCGGTCTTCGCCGCCTCGGCCGCCGCGCTCGTGGTGCTGGCGGTGATGGCCGCCGTCACGATGGTCGGCTCGGCGCTGGCCGCCCTCGCGCAGGACGACATCAAACGCGTGCTCGCCTACTCGACCGTCGGGCAACTCGGCTACATGACCGGCGCGCTGGCCGTCGGCTCCCGGGACGCCGCCGTCTTCCACCTCCTCTCGCACGGCGCCTTCAAGGCGCTGCTCTTCCTCGCCGCCGGCGTCGTCATCCACGCCGCCGGCACCAACTCGCTGGCCGCGATGGCCCGGATGGGCGGCCTGCGCGCGCGCATCCCGGACGCCTACTGGACGATGACCGCCGCCCTCCTCGCCCTCGCCGCCATCCCGCCCTTCGCCGGCTTCTTCTCCAAGGAAGCCGTCCTCGGCGCCGCGGAGGCCGCCATCAAGGGGCACGGCGCGACCGGTCACGGCATCCCCGGCGCCGCGGCCTGGACCGTGCTGGTGGCCGGGCTGGCCGGCGCGCTGCTCACCGCCGCGTACGCCGCGCGGCTGTGGCTGCTCGCCTTCCACGGCCGCGGCGAACCCGTCCCCGACCACGGCCGGCAGCCGGTGGCCATGAACGCCGTGCTGTGGCTGCTGCTCGTGCCCACCGTGGCGTTCGGGCTGACCGTCTGGACGCTGCCGGACTGGCTCGGCGGCCACGAGCTCACGCCGACGCTCACCACCGCCGTCCTCGGCA
>NZ_JACBXC010000051.1 GCF_013870535.1 Streptomyces phytophilus
GTTCCGCCGGCGCTGACGCCGCCGGCCCCAAGACCACCCCCTACCGGAAAGTAACACCGATGATCTTTACCGCGTTCATGCTCTACGCGTACGTCGCCGGCGTGAGCACCGCCGTGGCCGCCCACACCCGGACACGCGCAGTCGCCGCCGCCGCGCTGGCCGGGCTGTGGCCGCTCACGCTGCCCGTCTGGGCCGCGCGGCGCGCGTACCACCGACACCGCCCGCGCACCGCCACCCGCACGGCCGACACCGCCCCCGGCCTGCCACCCACCACGCCGTGCACCGAGCACCACGGCGACGACCGCTTGCGGTACGGCTGCATCGGCCCCGACCCCGCCCCCGACGCCGCCGAGCCGCTCCTGACCGACCAGACCCGCCGCCTCGACCCCCTGAGCCGCGCCCTGCGCGCCGACGTCGCCCGCCGCTCCCCGGCCACGCCGCAACCGTACGCGGCCGCCCTCGCCCGGATCCTGGACGCCATCGACGAGTTGCAGGCCAGCGACGGCGACACCCCCGGACGGCCCGGCTACCGCAGCGCCCCGAACGAGCTGTTCCTGCACCTGTACCTCACCGCCGAGTCAGCCCGCACGCTCGCGAACGACGACGAGGCCGGCCATGGCTGACGAGCACGTCGTGTACATCCGCTCTACCGTCGACGGCGCCGGCCGCGCCGCGTGCCTGCTCCAGTGGGGCCCGATCCAGGCCCTGCTGGACGTCGACCGCGTGCTGCTCACCGCCCGCGAGCTGATGGCGGCCGCCGCCGCGGCCGAAACCGACATCGCCCTGGCCGCGGCCATGCGCGAGGACCTCCGCGCAGACGACGCCACCGTGGGCGTCTTCCTGCGGGAGATCCGCGGCCGCCGCCCCGTCCCAGAGGGTCGACCCGCGCTGCGTATCGCCGCCGTCGCCGGCACCCACACCGGTCTGCCGCTGGTCCACATAGGCCGCGGCTCCATGGCCGGCGAGCTGTCCCCCGACGACGCCCGCGACATGGCGATGCACTGGGCGCAGGCCGCGGTCGCCGCCCAGATCGACGTGCGCCTGCGCTACGCCCTCGGCGAGTGGGACCACCTCACCCCCGACCAGACCGACCGACTGTTCGCCATGCTCCAGGCGGTGGACCGATGACCGCCGGAGACTGGCTCCGCTCGCCGATGATCTACATCTTCGGCATCGCCGCGCTGTGGTGGGCGATCGGCAAGCGGGGGCGGGCCGCCGTCCGCGCGCTCCCCGACGCCATCGCCGACGCCGCCGCCTGGGCCTGGTCCGGGCTGACCTGGCGCCGCCGCTGGCGCCGCACGCCCCGACCCACCGACCGCCGGGCCCGCCTAGTGCTCCAGCACATCGCCAACACCCAGCCCGCCGGCGCCACCGCGGCCGAGCTGCACACCGCACTGGGCTGGCCGGCCGTCGAGGTCTACGGGCTGCTCGACGCCCTGGTGGACACCGGGCACCTGACCCGCTGCAGCGTCCCGGGCCCGGGCACCCCGCGTGCCGTCTACCGCATCCCGGAGGACCCCCGTGGCTGACCACGACACCACCGCGGCCGCCGCCACAGCTCTGGAGGACCTGGAGCCCCGACCCTGCGGCCTGTGCGGCGCCGAGCTGCGCGAGGCCGGATCCGTCGCGCTGGGCCTGGGCCCGGTGTGCCGCAAGCGGCTGCTCGGCGACATCGACGACCACGCCGGCGCCGGCCAGTTGGCCGCGTTCGACCTGCCGGAGGCCGCCGGTGGCTGAACACGTCTGCGTGTGCTGCCTGCGCCGCACCGCCGCCCCCGGCACCCTCTCCTGCCGCCTGTGCACCGGCGAACTCACTGACGCCCTACGCGAACTCCCCAAGCTGGTCCCGCTGCTCGAACTCCTCCTGGAGCCGAGCGTGCAGCCGACGACCGGCAGCCGCGGCGGCGGCCGCGCGCACAGCCCCGCCCCGCTGCGCCTGGACGTCCTGACCCTCATCGGCCCCGGCCACCCCACCCCGCCCCTGGACGCCCTCGGCGGGGGGGACATCCCCATCCTGCCGATGGTCACGGGCTGGGCCGGCTACATCGCCACCCAGCACCGCACCGGCTGGCGCGACCCCTCCGGCACCGTCCGCGTCGCCCCCGCCGACCCCGCGCCCCGCGGTGCGACCCTCGCCGCCTGGTGCACGTGGCTCCTCGCCTACCTCCCGTACGCGCTGACCGAGCCGTGGGTGGCGGAGATGCACACCCAGATCACCGGCGTGACCGCGCTGTGCACGCGCCTCGTCGGCGGCCTGCGCCGCCCGGCCCCGGTCGACCGGCCTTGCCCCGAGTGCGGGCTGTACGCCCTCGTCCAGCGCTACGGCGGCCGCGGCGCAACCTGTGAGTCGTGCGGCGCGCAGACGACCGACTCACCGACTCACGGGGTGAATCGGTGAGCCGACTCAGCGACGACCGTGCCGCCCGCCTGCCCGAGGTCCGCCGACTCAAGGCCCAGGGCCTGAGCCAGCGAGCCATCGCTCGCCGCCTGCAGGTGAGTCAGTCCGCGATCGCCCGCGACGTGCAAGACCTCAAGAAGGAGCAGCGCGCCATGGCGCACACCGACTCAGCAGCCGACTCGCCCCCGGGCGACTCAACCGACTCAGCCGCGCTCGACCGAGTCGCCGACGCGCTCACCGACGACTCACCCGCCGAGCACCGCCGACTCACCCTCTACGCCGACGACGATCTGATACGGGACCTGGCCGACCTGATGGACGGCACGCAATGCAGCCCCCAACAGCTCATCGACTACGCCGTGGGCACCCTCGCCAACACCTACCGCGCGGCGGTCGCCCACGGTGCACTCCGCCCCGGGGACGAACTCGCCGTCACCGCAATGACGATCCGCCGACCAGCCCACCACGACACCGTCGCCGTCACCCTCACCACCCCGCCCGCATGAGCACGCGCCGGAGCACCGTGGACCGAACATGCGTTCCCATCGCATGATCGGGGCACGGTGCCCGACTCGCTCACGACCGCCGTGCACGCGACCTGCACCGAGAAAGGGGCCCCACCATGCCCCCATGGACGCTGCACCGCGGCGACGCCCTGACGGTGCTCCACACGCTGCCCACCGGCAGCGTCGACGCCGTGATCACCGATCCCCCGTACAACTCCGGCGGCACCACGCCGGCAAGCCGGACCGGCAGCACAGCCCGCAAGAAGTACGTCAGCAGCGATGCCCTGCACGCCCTGCCGGACTTCGAGGGCGACAGCAGAGACCAGCGCGGGTACCTCGCCTGGATGACCCTGGTCCTCGGCCAGTGCCTACGGATCTCCCGCACTGGCAGCCCGCTCCTGATCTTCACCGACTTCCGCCAGCTCCCGGTCACCTCCGACGCGTTGCAGGCCGCCGGGTGGACCTGGCGCGGCATCGTGCCGTGGCACAAACCGATCAGCAGGCCCTACCGCGGGGGTTTCAAGCGCGAGTGCGAGTACGTGCTGTGGGCCACCAACGGCCCCGTCGACGCCGCCCGTAACCCCATCTACCTGCCGGGCCTGTTCAGCGCCTCGCAGCCACGCGGCAGCAAGCGGCACCACATCACGCAGAAGCCCGACGCCCTCATGACTGAGCTGATCAAGGTGTGTGTCCCGGAAGGGACCGTGCTGGACCCCTTCACCGGCTCCGGCTCCACCGGCGTCGCCGCCCTCGCCAGCGGCCGCGACTTCGTCGGGATCGAGCTGTCCGAGGCCATCGCGACCACCGCCCGTACACGCCTCGCCGACGTCGGCGAGGCGGCCTGACCCGGATTGTCAGACCCTGCTGCCACAATGCCCGCACGCCCCGGCCTGACACGGGCGCTTCACCGGGGCACCGCGGCCCGCCTACCAGTCGCAGGCGGGCCGCGGCCGGCGCCCCCACGCGTCGGACTGGACAAGATCGTCACTTAGCGTCAGACTCTTGGCAGCAGCACCCGTATGCCCACCACCGCCCCCGCCAGCCGCGGGGGCGTTCGCGCGCCGGGGGTGAAGACGCGTGCTCCCCACCCTCCTGACCGCCGCCCAGGCCGCCGAGCACGCCACCCGAGCACGCCAAGCCCTGTCCGCCGGCGCCGCCCACATCACCCTCGACGCGATCTACCAGTGGGTCGCGCGCGGGCACCTGGCGCCGGCCGGCCTAGCCGACGACAACCGCACCCGGCTGTACCGCCTGGCCGACGTCGCCGCCGCCGAGGCCGCCACCCGCGGCCGCGCGCTGCGCCTCGTCGGCCTACCCGAGACAGGGGAGCGCGTTCACCCCGAACGCGTCACAGCTCCGCCACGGAACCGTCACATCCAGTTCAGCCCCCAGGATCACCCACCACGATCCTGACATGCGCAGACATTTAGCAACCGCCGTCGTCCTCACCGCCGTTGCCACCTTCCTCGCCGGATGCAGCTCGTCCGACGACGGCACCGACGACCCGCCCACATCCAAGTCCCCGCTCTCGCAGGAGGACCGCGACAAGGCGCTAGCCGACGCCGGCATACCGCCCGTCCCCAACGGGGCCACGCGTACGGCCCTGATCGACGTGCTGCGCTCGATTGACCCCGCCATCGTCAACGACGAAGACAAGGCCATCGACGCCGCCCGCAACCAGTGCTCCGCCATCAACGGCGGCAGCACCAAAGCGGACTGGACCGCTTCCCAGCGATTCAGCTACGACGGCAACGAGGTCAGCGAAGCCGAAGGCAAGCTGATCAACGAAGCCCTGAAGGCACTGAAGTTCTGCGACGTCTGAACCGGCGAGTCCACCCAGCCGCGCCCCCGGTCGCCCCCCCGCCGGCCGGGGCCGCGGCGCCCGCCCACCGAGACCCGCAGCGAGGAGCCATGCAGCACGCCCTGAACATGCGCAAGGAACTGCGTGAGCTGGCGCCCACCGAGGACGGATGGCGGCAGTTCGAGCCGACCGGCCGCGTACACCTGCGCTGCGCCTGCGGACTCGACACCGGCCTGGTCCCCCACGCCCAGGCCGCCGCGCTCATGCCTGCGCACCGCAGCTGACCGCGAGCGCCACGCGATGCGATTGCGCGCTGGAGGGGTGACTGTGAGGTACGAGGACGCCTACGCGCAGCTAGCCCGCCGCTTCCACCAGGCGCACCAACGGGGACATACCCGGGTCGTGTGCTGCGGGTGGGCCAGTCGTACGGGCCTGGCGTACTGGGCGGGCCTGCTGCGTCACGAGCCCCGCGAAGCCGGTTACGTGATCCCTCGCCGCCTGGCCTGCCGCCTGCTGCGCCGTCACAACGACACGTGCATTGGGCGCCGCGGACACGTCGCCCGGTGGTGACCCGGTGCCGTCGCGTGCTGCTCGCCGTTGCACCACCTCCGGCTGCACCGGCACCCCACAGCCAGGCTCCGGCAAGTGCACCGCCTGCCAGGACCGGGCCCGCCGGCCGCGCCCGTCCGCTGCTGCGCAGGGCTACGGCGCCGAGCACCGCGACCGCTTCCGCGCCGGCGTGCTCGCACGTGATCCGGTCTGCGTAGTGTGCCGCGCGGCGCCGAGCGTGCACGCCGACCACTGGCCGCTGTCCAAGCGGCAGCTGCGCGCGGCCGGGCAGGACGAGCACGACCCGACCCATGGCCGCGGCCTGTGCCCGCGCTGCCACAGCACAGAGACCGCCGAGTACCAGCCCGGCGGGTGGAACCGCGAGGCCCCGCCCTACTGAGCGTGAGGGGGTAGGGGGTGATCATCGCTGGGGCTCGGGGGACCAGGAACGCGGGGGGGAGTCCCCCTGCGCTCTGACAGGTAACGGAGACCGCCGTACCGGGCGCCCGTTCGTCACGCTGCGTACACGTCGGAGGGGTCATGGGGAAGCGGGGGCCGGCGGGGAAGCCGACTGCGCTGCGGGTGCTGCACGGGGACCGCAAGGACCGGATCAACACCGACGAGCCGCAGCCGGCCGCCGGCGACGTCGAGCCGCCGGCGTGGCTGGGCGACGCCGCGGTGGAGGTCTGGGACACCCTCGCCGGCGACCTGCAGGGCCAGGGGGTGCTGACCGCCTGGGACGTCGAGGCGTTCGCGAACTGGTGCGATGCGGTGGCGCGGCGGCGGGACGCGGCCGCGCACATCGAGGACGAGGGCGCGGTGGTGGAGCTGCCGGTGTTCAACAAGAACGGCGACCTGGTCGGCCACCGGCGTGCCAAGTCGCCGTGGCTGCTGGCGCTGGACGCGGCAGACGCCCAGGTGCAGCGCTACGGCGCCCGCTTCGGGCTGACGCCCAGCGACCGGGCGCAGTTGAAGGTCGCCAGACCGGAGACGCCCGGCGGCGCGGAGCGGCTGCTGTCCTGACCTCGCGGCCGGTGAGGGGGCGGTATGGCTGCGCGGACGACGTCGCGGCCGGCCCGCAGCAAGGCGACCGCGCGGCCGCCGCGGCGCCGGCGGGTGCTGAAGGTTGACCACCACCGGCGGTGGCGGCCGCGGTCGCGCAAGGGCGGCCGCTGCGGCTACACGCTCGACGGGAAGACGTGCACGCGGTCCGGAGCGCACTACTGCGAGCCGCGCGCGGATCGGGTGGTGGCGTTCTTCGCCGAGCTGCTGGTGCACCCGGCCGGCGCGTGGGCGAACCACGCCTTCGTGCTCGCGCCGTGGCAGGAGCACGAGATCATCCGGCCGCTGTTCGGTGAGGTGATCTTCTCCGAGCAGTGGGGCCGGTACGTGCGCCGCTACAGCAGGGCGACGATCGTCATGGCGCGCAAGAACGGCAAGAGCGCGCTGCTGTCGGGGATCTTGCTGTACCTGCTGTGCGGGGACGGGGAGGAGTCGGCGGAGGTCTACGGCGCCGCGGCGACCACCAGGCAGGCGGGCAAGGTGTTCGAGCCCGCGGTGAAGATGGTCAAGAAGTCGCCGGTGCTCGCCGCGCGGCTGCAGCACATCAAGAACGCCCGCCGCCTGGTCGACGAGCACAGCGGATCGCACTACGAGGTGATCCCGGCGGACGCCGACACCGAGCTGGGCCACAACCCGCACGGCTTCGTGCTGGATGAGGTCCTCTCGCAGCGCGACGACGGGCTGTGGAAGGCCATGCGCACCGCGGCCGGCGCCCGCGCGCAGGCCCTGATGCTGGCGATCACCACCGAGACGAGCGACGGCACGTCGTTCGGGGCGGAGTTCATCGACGAGGCCGACCGGGTCATGGAGGACCCGGCGCGCGCGCCGCACCACTTCGCGTACGTGCGCAAGATGCCGCGGACCGTCGAGGAGCTGGAGCGGCTGTGGCGGCTGTTCCCGGCCCGGCCCGAACTGCCCGTCAGCTGCGATCCGTGGGACGAGCGGAACTGGGCCTGGCCCAACCCGGGCCTGGGACAGTTCCTGTCGATCACCAGCCTGCGGGAGGAAGCCGAAGAGGCCCGCGCGTCGCTGTCGGCGGAGAACGGGTTCCGCCAGTTCCGCCTGAACCAGCGCGTCTCGCAGGTGACGCGGTGGCTCTCCATGGACCTGTGGGACGCCAACGCCCGCGAGATCGCCCCCACCCCCAGCTGGGCGCGCGAACGGCTGGCTGGCGAACGCTGCTGGGGCGGGCTGGACCTGTCCAGCAAGCTGGACCTGACCGCCTGGGCGCTGCTGTTCACCGACGGGTCGGTGCTGTGGCGGTTCTGGGCGCCTGAGTCGGTGGCCGGGGTGCTGGACGAGCACACCGGCGGGAAGTTCTCCGAGTGGGCCCGCGACGGGTGGATCACGCTGACCGACGGCGACGTCATCGACTACGACCGGATCTACGCCGACGTCGACGACGACCACGACACGTTCGTGATCACCGATGTGACGTACGACAAGTGGACCGGCGAGCCGGTGCGGCAGGAGATCGAGAAGCAGACCGGGCTGACGCTGGTGGAGTCGAACACCACCTACGACCGGATGACGCCGCCGATGAAGGAGTTCGAGAAGCGGCTCAAGGCCCGTGAGTACGGCCACTTCGGCAACCCCGTCGCGCGGTGGATGGCCGACAGCGTGCAGAAGAAGTCCCCGCGCGATGACCCCGATCGGCTGCGGCCGGTCAAGCCGGACCGCGACAAGTCCGGGGTGCGCATCGACGGCATCCCGGCGCTGCTGTTCGCCCAGGACGGCGCGATGCGCGGCCGGCCCGTCGAGTCGGTCTACGAGACCCGGGGCCTGGCCACCGTCGGTGGCGAGGCGGAGTGACCAAGGAGGGGTGCGCGGTGGACTGGTGGGACGTGCTCGCGCTGCTCGGGGTGGCGCTGCTCGGCGCCGGGCTGGGGATGCTCGCCCCGTGGCTGGGGGTGGCGGCCGCCGGCGCCGCGCTGCTGGGCATCGGGATGGCCGGCGCCGCGGCCGCCGAGCGCACTGCCCGTACCCGTGAGCTGCTCGACGAGGCGAAAGGCGGGGGCGGCTGATGGGGTTCTTGCGCTCGGCGATGCGCGCGACCGTGGGCCCGCTGTCGGGGATCGCCACCCCGGAGAAGTGGGTGGTGGACTGGTGGACCGGCGGCGGCGCCAACTCCGCCGGCGTGCACGTCGATCAGGACACGGCGCTGACCTATTCGGCGTTCTTCGCCGGCGTACGGGTCATCTCCGAGGACCTCGGCGGGCTGCCGCTGCACCTGTACGAGTGGCTGCAGCCGCGCGGGAAGCGCCGCGCGAAGGAGCACCCGCTGTACCGGGTGCTGAACCTGCAGCCCAACGACATGATGACGAGCCTGCAGCTGCGCGAGACGCTGCAGGGCCACGCGCTGACGTGGGGTGACGGCGTCGCGAACGTGGTCTGGGACAACGCCGGGCAGGTGGCCGAGTTGTGGCCGCTGCGCCCGGACCGGCTGCGGATCCGCAGCCGCCGCCTGGGCCCGGGCCGGCTGCGGCGGTACTACGTCTACGACGACAGCGTGAACGGCATCCACACCACGTTGCTGCCCAACGAGGTCCTGCACGTCGCCGGCCTGGGCTTCGACGGCGTACGCGGCTACTCGGTGGTCGACATGGCCGCGAACAGCATCGGGCTGGGGCTGGCGACCGAGCACCACGGCGCGAAGTTCTTCGGCAACGGCGCCAACCCCGGCGGCGTGCTGTCCCACCCCGGGAACATCTCCAAGGGGGCGCGGGAGCGGATCCGCGCGGACTGGGAGACCACCCACCGCGGCCTGGACCGTGCGCAGCGCGTCGCGATCCTGGAAGAGGGCGTGGCGTGGCAGTCCATCGGCATCCCCAACGACAACGCGCAGTTCCTGGAGACGCGCAAGCTGCAGGTCACCGAGATGGCGCGCTGGCTGCGGATCCCGCCGCACAAGATCGGCGACCTGGAGCGGGCGACGTTCTCGAACATCGAGCACCAGCAGCTCGACTACGTCACGACCGCGCTGCGGTCCTGGCTGGTGCGCTGGGAACAGGCCATCGCGCTGCAGCTGCTGCTGCCCGAGGAGCGGGAGCAGTTCTTCGCCGAGCACCTGGTGGACGCGCTGCTGCGCGGCGACACCATGACCCGGTACCAGGCGTACGCGATCGGCCGGCAGTGGGGATGGCTCTCGGCGAACGACGTGCGGGAGAAGGAGAACGAGAACCCCGTGGACGGCGGCGACGACTACATGGTGCCGCTGAACATGGTGCCCGCCGGCTCTGCGGCCGCGGCCGCCAGTGCGGACGGCGGCCGCGGCAACGTGCGCCTGGCCCTCAACGTCACCGGCGCCGACGAGGCGCTGGAACAGGCGATCCGCAAGGCGGTGGAGCTCGACGGCGGCGCCGCCGGGCGGTACGCCCGCGCGCTGCGCGGCCGCGGCATGACGCTGCGCGCGAGCCTCGCGGAGCAGTACGGGCCGAAGATCGAAGCGATCGACGCGGAGATCGCCGAGCTGGAGGCCGACGCCGTCGAGGACCTCGTCACGACGCACCTGGAGCCGGCCCGCGGCCGCCGCCGGCGCACCCGCACCATCAGCTCGTTCGTCTCCGCGCTGCGCACCCTGTACGCCCCGGATGGGCCCATCGCCGCGGCGATGGGCGAGCGGTGGCTGCCGCTGTTCACCGCGTTCGCCGGCGACGTCGCCGAGGACGCGGCCGCCGACGTCGGCCACGACGACGACGTCGACCTGACGGCGTGGGTACGCGCCTACGTCGCCGCGCACGTCGGCTATCACGTCTCGTCCTCCTTCGGGCAGCTGCGGGCGCTGACGGAGAAGACGGACACCGTTGACGACCTCATTGCCGCGGTGGCCGAGCGGTTGGCCAAGTGGCAGGCGGAGCGGCCGGAGCGCACCGCGCGGTGGGAGAAGACGCAGCTGCCGAACGCCGCCGCGCGCGAGACGTGGCGCGAGGCGGGCGTGGCGGAGTTGAAGTGGGTGGCGCGGGGCAGCAAGAACTGCCCGCACTGCACGAAGCTCGACGGCCGCACCGTCGGCATCGAGACCCCGTTCATCGCCAAGGGCGACGCCGTCGACGACGACGCCGAGGACGGCGAGAAGCTCGTGGCCAAGCGGAACACCTTCCATCCGCCCGTGCACGCGGGCTGCAACTGTCAGGTGGTGCCGGTCGTATGAGCCCAGACATGACCCCCGGGCGCTGCTCGGTGTGCCGGGAGCGCGCGGAGCGTGGCCCCTCTGGCGCCTGGTGGCACATCGGACCCGCCTGCGGTGCCGTGGCTGCCCGGTTCGAGCCCGGCGACGAGGGCGAGGGTGCCGAACGTCAGCAGCAGTCGCCGCGCAATCGGCAGATCACAGACCCCGGGAGGGACCGATGAAGGGGCAGCGCCACTACCTGCGCGGCTACGTGCTGCGCGCCGAAGACGACGAAGCCGAGGGCGCCGGTGAAGACGGCAAGCCGCTGCGGATCGTCGCGGCCACCGCCGGCATGAAGGGCGACGGGCTGAACCTGCAGATGGCCGGCGCCGACCTCGGCCGCTTCCAGGCCAACCCCGTCGTCGGCTACGGACACATGTACTGGGGGCGGGAGTCGCTGCCCATCGGCCGGTCGGAGAAGACGTGGATCGACGACGACCGGCTGATGATGGACGTCGGCTTCGACCAGGAAGACGACTTCGCCCGCACCGTCGAGCGCAAGTACCGCGGTGGCTACCTCAACGCCTTCTCCATCGGCTTCGACGTGTGGGACATCGACGACGCCGGCGTGCCCGCCGGGTGGGAGCTGTTCGAAGTCTCCGCCGTCCCGCTGCCGATGGACCCGAACGCCGTGGTGGAATCCGGCCGCGACGAGCAGCTGGCCATGGTCCGCACCCTGGTCGGTGACCGGCCGGACGCGGAGGCGTTCGCCCAGGCGGTCATGGCCCAACTGGGCGAGCTGCAGGGCAAGACACCGGCCCGGGCCGGGAAGGTGCTGTCCAGCAAGAACAAGAAGCTGGTGTCCGACGCTGTCAAGGCCCTTCAGGCGCTGCTGGAGGCCGCCGGCGGCACCGACGACGAGGACGACACCGGGGACGAGGACGAGGGCCGCCAGGCCCCCGGCACCCCGCCGGCCCCGCAGGGCGGCGACGAGCTGACGCGGCTGCGGGCGGCCAACCAGCGCCTGGCGCGCCTGGCCGGCGTCGGCTGACCCACCCCGGGCCACCCCCCAGACCTGTACCGGCCGCCTGCACTGCGCCGCGGCCCGACTCACGCACGCCCACGCAACGAGGGGACAACCACCCATGAACATTCAGGAACTGCGGCGCAAGCGGGCGAAGCTCGGCGCCGACGCCTCGGCGATCATGCGCGCCGCCCAGGACGCCAGCCGCGCGATGACGCCGGAGGAGGAGACCCGCTTCGACAAGCTGATGGACGAGCGGGACCAGCTTGACCGCACCATCGAGCGGGCCGAGCGCCTGGCCGAGGACGAGCGCCAGCGCGCCGAGGACGCCGAGGACGACGACCGCGGCCGCGGCCGCGGCGGTGAGGAGGCGATGGGCGCGCTGCGCGCGTACCTCCTGGGCGGCCGCGCCAACCTCACCGCGGAGCAGGCCCGCGCGCTGAACGCGGGCAACGACCCCGAGGGCGGGTTCCTCGTCGCCCCGCAGCAGTTCGTCGAGGAGCTGCTGAAGGGCATCGACGACATGCTGCCGCTGCGCGGTCTGGCGACCGTGCAGCAGCTCACCCAGGCCGAGTCCCTGGGCGTGCCGACGCTGGACGCCGACCTGGGCGACGCCGAGTGGACGTCCGAGATCGGCACCGGCAGCCAGGACGACGGGCTGCGCGTCGGCAAGCGCGAGCTGCGCCCGCACCCGATCGCCAAGCGCGTCAAGATCAGCCGCAAGCTGCTGCGCGCCTCCCGGATGGGCCCCGAAACCCTCGTGCGTCAGCGCATGGAGTACAAGTTCGGCGTCACCCAGGAGAAGGCGTTCATGACCGGCGACGGCAACGAGAAGCCGCTGGGCCTGTTCACCGCGAACGCCGACGGCATCCCCGTCTCCCGCGACGTCAATGTCTCCAGCGACGGCACGGGGCTGGTCAACGCCGCCGGCGGCAACGCCGCGGACGACCTGATCACGGCCAAGTACACGCTGAAGGGGCAGTACCACCGCAACGCCAGGTGGCTGTTCCACCGGATGGTGCTGGCCTCCGTCCGCAAGCTCAAGGACGGGGACGGCAACTACGTCTGGCGCCCCGGGCTGGCCTCCGACCAGCCGGACACGATCCTGGACCTGCCGTTCATCCTGTCGGAGTACGCGCCTTCGACGATGGGTGACAACGACTACATCGGCATGCTCGGTGACTTCTCGTTCTACTGGATCGTCGAGGCCCTGCAGTTCGAGGTCCAGCGCCTGGTCGAGCTGTACGCGGAGTCCAACCAGGTCGGGTTCATCGGCCGCGCCGAGGCCGACGGCATGCCCGTGCTCGCAGAGGCGTTCATCCGCCTGCAGTCCAACGACGTCGTGGCCTGACCTCCTTTCAGGACCGCACACGATCGGCCTGCGGGCCGGGAAGGAATCCCCATGCGAGGCGACATCAAGAACAGCCTGTCGGTGGCCGCGACGCTGCTGCCGGCGTCGCGGACCGCCGCCGCCAACGGCACCGGCGTGGACCTGTCGAACTACCACGCGGCCGCGGTCGTCATCGACGCCGGCGCGTCCGGCGGCACCACCCCCAGCTTCACGTTCGAGGTGCAGGACTCCGACGACAACGCGGCGTTCGCCGCGGTGGCCGCCGAGTTCCTCGACGGCGACGAGCCGGTGGTGACCGGCTCCAACGACGAGAGCGTCTACGTCATCGGCTACCACGGCATCAAGCGGTACCTGCGGGTGGCGATCACCGCCGCCACCGGCACCTCTCCGACGCTGCTGTGCTCGGCCGTCGTCGTGCGCGGCAAGGGTCGCGTCAAGCCCTGACCCCGATCCGCCCGCCCGGGCCCGGCGCCCGGGCGGCGGGCACCCACGGAAGGACACCCGCAATGCGCGTGAAGATGCTGCGGCTGATGTGCAGCCCCGAACACGGCAACCACGACGCCGGCGACGAGGTCGACCTGCCCGAGCAGGAGGCCGCCCGGCGCATCGCGGCCGGCGACTGCGTCGCCGCCGACGCGGCGGACAAGCCCCGCCTGCGCGACAAGCTCCGCGGCCGCCGCGGCGGCAAGGAGCCCGAGCAGGCCGACAAGCCGCTGGCCAAGCAGACCGTGGCGCAGCTGCAGGCGTACGCCGCAGAACACGACGTCGACCTGGCCGGCGCCACGACCAAGGCCGACATCCTCGCCGCCATCGAGGCCGCCCAGGACGACGACGAGGACGGGTAATGGCGGGCGCGACCGCGGAGGACCTGCGCCGCCTGCTGCGCCGCGATGAGTTCACCGCCGACGAGACGGCGACCGCCGACCTGCTGCTGGACCTCGCGCTGGGCGTCATCGAGGAGGAGACCGGGCAGCCGCTGGCCTCGTCGACCGACACCATCACCCTCGACGGCCCGTCGGCGGACGACCACCCGCACCAGGTCGGCACCGGCACCAGCAAGCTGGTGCTGCCCCGCTGGCCCGTGACGGCCGTGGCGTCGGTGACGCTCACCGACGACGACGAGCTGCTGGCCGAGGGCAAGGACGCGGACTACACCTGGTCCGCCTCCGGGGTCCTGACCCGCTGCGGCGGCTGGTGGCCCAGCCACGACCAGGCGGTGGACGTCACCTACACCGCGGGGTTCCTGGCCCTGCCCACCGGCGTGAAGCGCATGCAGCTGCGGCTGGCGATGGCCGGCTGGTCCAACCCCGAGAACCTGGCGTCCGAATCGCTGGGGGACCACTCCCGCAGCTACGCCGCCGAGATGCTCGGCATGGAGCTGACCCCGGCCGAGCGGCGCACGCTGGCCGCGTACAAGGCGCGCACGTGAGCGTCGGCCACTGGCTCAACCGCACCCTGCAGGTGTGGCGGCCGAGCACCGAGCCGGACGGCGCCGGCGGTCAGAAGGTCACGTACGTACGTCAACCCGTTGACGTACGCGCCAAGGTCGACCAGCCCGCCGCCGTCGAGCACATCGAGGCGGGCAAGGGCGGCGCCGAGCACACCCACCCCGTGTACCTGGACCCGGCGGCGGACGTGCGCCGCGGCGACGAGCTGCGCGGCACCGACGGCCGCGGCACCGCCCAGCGGCTGCGGGTCGTCTCGACCGTCACGCCCTCAACGCCGCGGTACCTAAAG
>NZ_JACBXC010000510.1 GCF_013870535.1 Streptomyces phytophilus
CTTGACCCGGAGGCCGTCTTCTTCGTCTCCTTCGACGGCCTGGTCAACAACAGCTCCTTCACGAAGAACGGCATCCTCACCCACAAGGGCCACCAGTACGCGGCCTGGTACACCGCCGACCGCAGCGCCGTCGTCGCCCGCCGCGCGCCCGGCGAACGGGAGTGGGAGACCGTCACCCTGGACCACCGGCTGAAGTACGACGACTCCCACAACGTCATCTCCCTCGGCGTGTCCGCCGCCGACGGCCGGCTGCACGTCAACATGGACTCCCACTCCGACGGCTTCTTCTACCTCAAGTCCGCGCCGGGCCTGCTGAACCGGCCGCAGGCGCACGAGTGGAGCGCGGACGCCTTCGGGCCCGTGCAGACCTCCCTCGACGGGCTCGCGCTCACCGACCGCTTCACCTACCCCCAGTTCGTCGCCACCCCCGCCGGCGGGCTGCTGCTCAGCTACCGCGACGGCGTCTCCGGCAACGGGCGCAACGCCCTGGCCGCGTACGACGGGAAGCGGTGGCGGGCGCTCGGCCAGTGGTCCGGCTCCACCGGCACGTACACCACAGCCCACGGCAGCAGCACCGCCCGCAACATGTACCTGCACGGCATCGACTACGGCCCCGACGGCACCCTGCACGCCTTCTACACCTGGCGCGAGCAGAACACCGCCGTCATGTGCGCCCCCGGCGGCCTCAGCAACCACGACACCGGCTACGTCCGCTCCACCGACGACGGCCGCACCTGGACCAACGCCGCGGGCGAGGCCGTCGGCACCACCGGCGGCACCGACCTCGTCTCGTTCGACGACCCCGGCACCGTCGCCGACCCGCTGAACGCCGACCACGCGCTGATGAACCAGGAACACCAGGCCACCGACTCCGCCGGCCGCCCGCACGCACTCATCAGCTACGTCCCCGGCCGCTTCGGCCAGTGCTCCACGGACTACGTCGCCGACCGCAAGGCGAACGCCCGCGCCTTCCACGTCCACCGCGACGACGCCGGCCGCTGGCACAAGACCGAGATCCCCCTGCCCCTGGAGTCCACCCAGCGCTCCAAGCTCGCCTTCGACCGCCACGACAACGCCTACGCCGTGCTGCCCTACGGCCGGATCGCCGCCGCCTCCGCCGCCTCCGGCTGGACCGACTGGAAGGTCCTCTTCGACGGCGCGGACCTCGACGCCTTCGGCGAGGTGATCCTGGACGAGACCCGGCTCGGCCAGGACGGCGTCCTGTCCTTCATGTACCAGCAGAAGTCCACCGGCACCACGCCCTCGCCGCTGCGCACCGTGGACTTCGCCCTGCCCCGCTAGGCGCGACCGCAAGGAGCCACCCATGACGACCGCACGCACCCCCGCCACCGCCCGCCGGCCCCGCATCGGCCTGGTCGCCGGCGGACTCGGCGCGTACTGGCCGCAGTTCCCCGACCTGCTGCCGCAGCTCAGGCGCTCCGCCGCGCGGGTCGCCGAGCGGATGGGCGCCTTCGACGCCGAAGTCGTCGACGTCGGCTTCATCTCCGACGCCCCCGAGGGCGCCGCCGCCGCGGAGAAGCTGCGCGCCGCGGACTGCGACCTGATCGTCGGCTTCCTCACCACGTACATGACCGCGACGATGCTCGTCCCCGTCGCGCAGCGCAGCGGTGCGCCCGTCCTGCTGATCAACCTGCAGCCCACCGAGGCGATGGACCACGCGACCTTCGACACCGGCCAGTGGCTCGCCTACTGCGGCGCCTGCCCGCTGCCCGAGATGGCCAACGCCTTCGAGCGCTGCGGCGTCCCCTTCCGCTCCGTCTCCGGCCACCTGGAGGACGAGCGGGCCTGGGCCCGTATCGGCCGGTGGATCCGGGCGGCGGGGGTGCGCGCCGTGCTGCGCGGCGGCCGGCACGGGCTGATGGGCCACCTCTACCCGGGCATGTACGACGTGTCCACCGACCTCGCCATGGTCACCGCGCACCTCGGCGGCCACGTCGAGGTGCTGGAGTTCGACGACCTGCGGGTACGGGCCGAGAAGGCCGGCGACGCCGAGGTGGCGGCCAAGCTCGCCGAGACCCGCGAGGTCTTCGACCTCGACGCGACCGTCGACCCTGACGACCTCGCCTGGGCGGCGCGGGTGTCGGTCGGCCTGGACCGGCTCGCCGCCGACTTCGACCTCGACTCCCTCGCGTACTACCACCGCGGCCTCGACGGCGAGACGCACGAGCGGCTGGGCGCCGGCATGATCCTCGGCGCCTCCCTGCTCACCGCCCGCGGCATCCCCGCCGCCGGCGAGTACGAGCTGCGCACCTCGCTGGCCATGCTCGTCGCCGACCGGTTCGGCGCCGGCGGCTCGTTCACCGAGATGCAGGCGCTCAACTTCCGCGACGGCGTGGTGGAGATGGGCCACGACGGGCCCGGGCACCTGGCGATCAGCGAGGGCCGGCCGCTGCTGCGCGGCCTCGGCGTCTACCACGGCAAGCGCGGCTGGGGGGTGTCCGTGGAGTTCGACGTACGGCACGGGCCCGTCACCGCCGTCGGCCTCGGCCAGACCCGCGACGGCCGCTACCGGCTCATCGCCTCCGCCGGCACCGTCACCCCGGGACCCCTGCTGGCCATCGGCAACACCACCTCGCGCGTCGACTTCGGCCGCGACCCGGGGGAGTGGTGCGACGAGTGGAGCGCGAGCGGCGTCGGCCACCACTGGGCGCTGGCGACCGGCGACCTGCGGCCCGAGCTGCGGGCGCTCGCGGACCTCGCCGGACTGGACCTGGTGGAGGTCGCGGGGACCGGCGAAGGCCATGCGTAGCATGAGCGGCGGGCCGCGGCCGGGGCGCGCCGCGTACGACCGGCTGGACGGCTGAAGGGGAACGCGCGTGGGGCGCATGGTGGGCATCAAGGACGTCGCGCGGCACGCGGGCGTCTCCGTCGGCACCGTGTCGAACGTCATCAACCGGCCCGACAGCGTGGCCGCCGCCACCCGCGAGCGGGTGCAGGCGGCCATCGACCGGCTCGGCTACGTGCGCAGCGAGTCGGCGCGGCAGCTGCGCGCCGGGCGCAGCCGCATCATCGCGCTGCTCGTACTCGACATGACCAACCCGTTCTTCGTCGACGTCGCCACCGGCGCGGAGCGCGCCGCGCGCGAGGCCGGCCTCGGCGTGATGCTCTGCAACAGCGCGCAGAGCCCCGCCGAGGAGGCCGAGTACCTGGGCCTCTTCGCCGAGCAGCGGGTGCGCGGCGTGCTCGTCACCCCCGCCGACACCAGCGGGCGCACCCTGGAGTCCTTCGGCCGGCACGGCATTCCGTACGTCTTCGTCGACCGCACCGTCGCCAGCGCGGACGCCTGCTCGGTCTCGCTGGACGACGTCCAGGGCGGTGTGCTCGCCGCCCGCCACCTGATCGGCGCAGGCCACGCCTCCCTGGCCTACGTCAGCGGCCCCATGCAGCTCCCGCAGTGCCAGGACCGTCACACCGGGGCCCTGGCCGCCCTCGCCGAGGAGGGGCTGGGGCCGGACGCGCTGGTGCACGTCGAGACGGAGCAGATGGACGTCGCCGCCGGCCGCGACGCCGGGGCCCGGCTGCTGGGCATGTCGCCGCGCCCGTCGGCGGTGTTCTGCGCCAACGACCTCCTCGCGCTCGGCGTGCTCCAGACCCTCTTCGCGGCGGGCGTCTCGGTGCCGGGCGACATGGCGCTCGTCGGCTACGACGACATCGAGTTCGCCGCCGCGGCGGCGGTCCCGCTGACGTCGGTCCGCCAGCCGGCGCACCGGATGGGGCGGGAGGCGGCGGAGCTGCTGATCGAGGAGACGGAACAGGGCGTCGAGCACCACGACCACCAGCGGATCGTCCTCCAGCCGGAGCTGGTCGTACGCAGCTCCAGCCTCAGACAGCAGCGCTGACGGCGCCCGGCTCCGCGGGCAGCGGACCGGGCGCGTCCACCAGGAGGCGGGTCAGTTCGCGGACCGCCGCGCGGCCGGCGCGGTTGGCGCCGATCGTGCTCGCCGACGGGCCGTAGCCCACGAGGTGGATCCGCGGGTCGCGGGCCGCGCGGGTGCCCTCCATGCGGATCCCGCCGCCCGGCTCGCGGAGCTTCAGCGGGGCCAGGTGGTCGACGGCCGCGCGGAAGCCCGTCGCCCACAGGATCGCGTCCG
>NZ_JACBXC010000511.1 GCF_013870535.1 Streptomyces phytophilus
CGAGCTGCCCGTCGGCAGCAAGTCCGGCGGTGTGGAGCTGCGCCTGAGCGCCGCGCTCAAGAAGGCGGTCGGCGCCGAGGGCTACGAGCTGACCTCCGGCGCCGACGGCGTGGTGATCTCCGCCGCCGCACCCGCCGGGCTCTTCCACGGCGTGCAGACCCTGCGCCAGCTGCTGCCGCCGGCCGTGGAGGCGGGCACGCCGCAGGACGGGCCGTGGCTGGTGGCCGGGGGCCGGATCACCGACGAGCCCCGGTTCGCGTACCGCAGCGCGATGCTCGACGTG
This sequence comes from Streptomyces phytophilus, assembly GCF_013870535.1. GTDB lineage: Bacteria > Actinomycetota > Actinomycetes > Streptomycetales > Streptomycetaceae > Streptomyces > Streptomyces phytophilus. The sequence continues at coordinate 284 of NZ_JACBXC010000511.1, forward strand.
GCGCGGCACTTCTTCACCGTCGAGCAGGTCAAGCGCTACATCGACCAGCTCGCGCTGTACAAGTACAACACCCTGCACCTGCACCTCACCGACGACCAGGGCTGGCGGCTGGCGATCGACTCGTGGCCGAACCTGGCCGAGTACGGCGGCAGCACGCAGGTCGGCGGCGGACCCGGCGGCTACTACACCAAGGACCAGTACCGCGACATCGTCGCCTACGCCGCGAGCCGCCACATGACCGTCGTGCCCGAGGTCGACATGCCGGGCCACACCAACGCCGCCCTCGCCTCCTACGCCGAGCTGAACTGCGACGGCGTCGCGCCGCCGCTGTACACCGGCACGAGCGTCGGCTTCAGCTCGCTGTGCGTGCCGAAGGAGGTCACGTACGACTTCGTGGACGACGTCCTGCGCGAGCTGGCCGAGCTGACACCCGGCACGTACCTCCACATCGGCGGCGACGAGGCCCACTCCACCCCGCACGAGGAGTACGTGGCCTTCATGGACCGGGCGCAGCGGGTCGTCGGCGAGTACGGCAAGACCGTCGTCGGCTGGCACCAGCTCACCGGCGCGAACCCCGTCGAGGGCGCCGTCGCGCAGTACTGGGGCACGAGCGGCGGGGAGCAGGACGTCATCGACGCCGCCAAGGCGGGCACCCCGCTGGTGCTCTCACCCGCCAACAGGACGTATCTGGACATGAAGTACCACGAGGGGACGCCGCTCGGGCTGAGCTGGGCCGGCTACGTCGAGGTGCGGCAGTCCTACGACTGGGACCCCGGCACGTACATGAAGGGCGGCGTCCCCGAGAGCGCGATCCTCGGCGTCGAGGCGCCGCTGTGGTCGGAGACCCTGTCGACCAGCGACCAGATCGAGTTCATGGCCTTCCCGCGCGCCGCGGGCGCCGCCGAGCTGGGCTGGTCCCCGGCCGCGAAGCTCGGCTGGGAGGGCTACCGCGACCGGCTGGTGGCGCAGGGCCCGCGCTGGGAGGAGATGGGCATCGACTTCTACCGCTCGACGCAGGTGCCCTGGCAGTGATGCCGTAGGGACGGACGAGGGGGCACGGGCCCGCCTCCCCCCTGCGGCTGCCGGTCCGCGGCCTGGCCGCGGAGCCCGCGGAGGGGAGGCGGTGGGGGGACGGCCCGCACCGCTCGGCACGGCTGGAGGCCACGGCCTCCGCGCCGTCCCGAGGAACGCTACGCACGCTAGTGGCCGCGACTCGGGCAAAACACCCGACACGGGCACCGGGCGCGAGGCTTAAGACTCTCTTGAGGAACGCATCGGAGGCACTTAATCCGCGCGCCGCCGGGGCCGGGAGGGCCGCCCCGGCGGCGCGCGGACGACCGCTCAGCTGCCGCCGAGCTTCACCTCCCGCGGCGCGCCGTTGCTGCCGCTCCAGCCGGCGTTGAAGCCGAAGGAGACGGCACCGCCGTCCGGCACCGCGCCGTTGTACGGCGTGTTGCGGCAGTTCACGGTGGTGCCGGCCTGGGTGCAGACGGCGTTCCAGGCGTTCGTCAGGCGCTGCCCGTCGGGGAAGTCCCACTCCGCGGTCCAGCCGTCGAGGGCGGCGCCGTCGCAGGAGATCGTGACGGTGCCGGTGAAGCCGCCGGGCCACTCGTTGGGCACCTCGTACGCCGCGGCGCACTCCTCGCCGGGGCCGGGGCCCGTACCCGGGCCGCCGCCGGCGCCGAGGTCGTCGGCGTAGCCGGCGATCCAGGCGAGGGGGGCGTTCCAGTTGACGGTGACCTCGTTGGTCGAGTACGACTCGATGTCGTCGATGTAGCACATCGCCGGCGCGCAGCCGGTCAGCTCCCGCTGCGCGACCGGGTCCTCCAGCTGCGAGTCCGGGCCGCCGGCCAGCGCGCCCGCGGGCGGGTTGGGCAGGCTCGGGTCGAGCTGGTTGGCCCAGAAGCGGTGGTGCTGGTTCTTCGAGTCGCGCTCGCCGTGGCCGGTGACGTACGACTGGTTCAGCGGGTTGCGGCCGAGCACGTAGTCCAGGCCGGTCAGTACGGCGTCGCGGTAGCCGGCCTCGCCCGTGAGGCCGTGGGCGGTGGCCAGGACGACCATGTTGTTGAGCACCTGGCTGTTGGAGCCCCAGACGTAGCGCCCGCCCTCGGGGGCGTACGGGAGGCCGTAGGCGGCGTCCGCGGCGTCGGCCGCGTAGCCGTCGGCGGCGTCGGTGACCATGCCGCGTACGACGGCGAGCTGCGCGTCCGTCAGCCCGCTGTCGACGGTGGCCAGGTCCAGCGCGCCGAGCCCGGCGGTGGCGCCCCACGACATGCCGCCGCCGGGGAAGACGGCCGCGGCGTCGCCGTGCAGGGGCGAGCCGAGCACGTCCTGGAGGTAGGCGTCCTCGCCGGTGGACAGGTACAGCTCGGCGGCGGCCCAGTAGAACTCGTCGCTCACGTCGCCGTCGCTGTACGCGCCGCCGCCCGTGCCGTCGTTCGGGTCGGCGAGCATGTCGGGGTTCGCCTCGGCGGCGGCGTACGCGGTACGGGCCGCGGACAGGCAGCTCTCGGCGAACTCCGCGTCGAAGTCCGCGTACAGCCGCCCGCACTGGGCGCCGGTGGCGGCCAGGTTGAGCGTCGCGGCGGTGGACGGCGGGTGCAGCTCGCGCGGCTGCGGGTCCTCGTGCGGGAGCATGGGCAGGCCGGTCCACTGCGCGTCGTGCAGCTTGTGGTGCGCCATGCCGGCCAGGTCCTCGCCGGCCGGGACCTGCATGGCGAGGAGGAACTCCAGCTCCCAGCGCGCCTCGTCGAGCACGTCGGGCACGCCGTTGCCGCGCTCGGGCACGGCGAGCCTGCCGTCGCCGATCGGCTCGCCGTCGGCGCCCTCGGTGGTCAGCGTGCGCTCGTACGCGGCCATCACCTGCGCTGCGGCGATGCCGCCGTTGACGACGTACTTGCCGTGGTCGCCCGCGTCGTACCAGCCGCCCGCGGCGTCCAGGGTGTAGTCGCAGCCGCCCGGCTGGCAGGGGACGTCGTCGTCGCCCTGGTTGGGCGCGGCGCCCACGTGCCCGGCGGGGCGCGCGTACTCCTCGCCGACCAGTTCCGCGTCGATCTCGATGCCGCTGCGGTTGTGGTAGAAGTACGCGAGCGCGTCGGTGCGCAGCTTGCCGTAGATGTCGTCGCCGATGGCGAAGGGCTCGCTGGTCTCGCCGCCGATCGTGACGGTGTAGCCGTCGCCGGCCTCGGTGAAGTCGCCGAAGGCGAAGGTGTGCACGTTCTGCAGCGAGGTCGGGTCGGTGCCCGCGGGCACGGTGGTGCCGCTCGCCTTCGCGGTGCCGTCCGCGGCGTTCAGCGTCCAGTCGAGGGGCTCGGTGGCGTCGGTGACGAAGGTGCCGTTCTTCGGCCCCTCGGTGAGGTAGCCGACCTGGTTGACGCGCACGGGCGAGCCGGTGTCCGGGTCGTACGGCGGCTGTTCCGCACCGCCGCGCAGCGAGACGTCGTCGACGCAGAAGGTGTACGCCGTGTCGCTGCCGCCGATCTGGAAGGCGAGTTGGGCGGCGTCGTCCGCGGCGGTGGCGGTGAAGACGTGCTCGAAGGTCTGCGCGGTGTCGGTCACCTGGTCCGCGGAGGAGAAGAACTGCCCCCACGGCTCCACGCCCTGCTGCACGTTGGTGCGGATCGTCACCGGTGCGGTGGCGGTCGCCGAGTAGCTCAGGGCGTAGGTCTCACCGGCGGCGATGGGGAGGTCGTTCTGGCCGACGATGGCGTCCCACGGGTTGGCGGTGCCGGCGGGTACGTCGGCGCAGAGCCGCCCGTCGACCACCGTGGCGGGGTTGTCCGGCGTCCACCACCAGGGCGCGGTGCCGGCGTCGAAGCCGCCGTTGACG
>NZ_JACBXC010000512.1 GCF_013870535.1 Streptomyces phytophilus
CGGGTGATCGTCCTTGACGGCGCGGCGGCCGGAGAGGACCGTAAGTTCCTATGAGGGGCGAACCCAGTTGCCCGAAGTGCGGCGGGCGGGTCAGGGCGCCCGGTCTCTTCACCGACTCGTGGCAGTGTGAGCGGCACGGACCCGTGCAGCCGCTGCAGCCCGTCATACCGCCCAGCGTCGAGGCGCTGGGGGTGGTGGTGCACCGGGCGCAGGTACCGGTGTGGATGCCGTGGCCGCTCCCCCTGGGCTGGCTGTTCACCGGCGTCGCCAACGCGGGCGACGACCGCAGCGGCGGCCGCGCCACCGCCGTCGCCTGCTCGGGACCCGGCCCGCTGGGCGGGCCGGGCGAGCTGATCCTCGTCGCCGAGGAGCTGGGCGTAGGACTCGGCGCGCGCTTCGCCGGCGTCCAGGGCCCCGACCCCGGGCCGGGCATGTGCACCGACAAGCCGCCGGACGCCAAGGTCATCGCCGCCGGCCGGCCCACCCCGCTGTGGCACGTCGGCGGCGTGCCCGCGGACCGGGCCGTCTTCGCCGGGGAGGCGCGCGGGCTGTGGCTGTGGGCGGTGGTCTGGCCGGAGCAGTCCGGGCTGCTGCTCTACGACGAGCTGGTGCTCACCGATCTGCGGGACGCCGGCGCGGAGATCGAGCTGCTGCCGTGCGGGGCACTGTCGCCGCGGTTGCTGTAGCGGGGGGCGCGCGGCCGGTGTGGGGGAAGCCGCACCTTCTCGGTTGGACACCCGCCCCGGCCCGTAAGCTGGGTGCCTCCCAGCGACCCCGAGCCCGTGCGAGGTACCGTCCGTGCGCATCGACCTGCATACCCACTCCGCCGATTCGGACGGCACGGACACCCCCGCCGAGCTGGTGCGCAAAGCGGCGGCCGAGGGTCTGGACGTCGTCGCGCTCACCGACCACGACGGCGTCGGCGGCCACGCCGAGGCGATCGAGGCGCTGCCCGACGGGCTGACCCTCGTCCCGGGCATGGAGCTGTCCTGCGACCTCGACGGCGTCAGCCTGCACATGCTCGCGTACCTCTTCGACCCCGAGGAGCCGGAGCTGACCCGCGAGCGCGACGCCGTGCGCAACGACCGGGTGCGCCGGGCGCGGCTGATGACGGAGCGGCTGATCGAGCTGGGCGTGCCCCTCACCTGGCAGCGGGTGCGGGAGATCGCCGGCGAGGGCGCCATCGCCCGGCCGCACGTGGCCAGCGCGATGGTCGAGGCGGGCGTCGTCGACTCGGTGCAGGACGCGTTCACCGACGAGTGGATCGGCTCCGGCGGCCGGGCGTACGTGGAGAAGCACGAACTCGACCCCTTCGACGCCATCCGCCTGATCAAGGGCGCCGGCGGCGTCACGGTCTTCGCCCACCCGCGGGCGGTCAAGCGCGGCGTCTGCCTGCCGGAGAGCGCGGTCGCGGAGCTGGCCGCGGCCGGGCTCGACGGCATCGAGGTGGACCACATGGACCACGACGAGGAGACCCGCGCCCAGCTCCGCGCCACAGCCGCCGACCTGGGCCTGCTGGCCACGGGCTCCAGCGACTACCACGGCGCCCGCAAGACGTGCCGCCTCGGCGAGTTCACGACGGCCCCCGAGGTCTACGAGCAGATCGTGGACCGCGCCACGGGCGCGTCCCCGATCAAGCGCTAGCCGGGCGGCCCGGTGGGCAGGCGCGTCGCTCCGCGGGGTGGGTGGCGCGCGGCTGCCCGCCGGGGTTCGATCCGTGCGGGACGCCTTAAGCTCCTCGCGTGTTCGATCTCGCCCTCTTCGGGTCGGTCTTCGTCACGCTGTTCGTGATCATGGACCCGCCCGGCACCACGCCGATCTTCCTCGCGCTCACCTCGGGCCGCCCCCTGAAGGTGCAGCGCAAGATGGCCCTCCAGGCGGCGGCCGTCGCGTTCGGGGTGATCGCGGTGTTCGCCGTCGGCGGCCAGCAGATCCTCGACTACCTGCACGTCTCCGTACCGGCCCTGATGGTCGCGGGCGGGCTGCTGCTCCTGCTGATCTCCCTCGACCTGCTCACCGGCAAGGCCGAGGAGCCAACCCAGACCAAGGACGTCAACGCGGCCCTCGTACCGCTGGGGATGCCGCTGCTCGCCGGGCCCGGGGCGATCGTGACCGTCATCCTGGCGGTGCAGGACGCGGCCGGGGTGAAGGAGGAGCTGGCGGTATGGGCGGCGATCGTCGCCATCCACCTCGTGCTGTGGGTGACGATGCGCTATTCGCTGCTGATCATCCGCGTCATCAAGGAAGGCGGTGTCGTCCTGGTGTCGCGCCTGGCCGGGATGCTGCTGGCGACGATCGCGGTACAGCAGATCGCCAACGGCGTCACGGAGTTCATCCGGCAGGCGTGAGGCGCGTACCGCCTCGTCACACCCCGAGGCCGCGGGCGCCCGGGCCGCGTTCGCCGAGGCGGTCGTCGGTGTTGGCCAGCGCGCACTTGTCGAGCGACAGGCAGCCGCAGCCGATGCACTCGGTGAGGTTGTCGCGCAGCCGCTCCAGCCGGCGGATGTGGGTGTTGAGGTCCTTGCGCCAGCCTTCCGACAGCTGCGCCCAGTCGGCGCGGTTCGGCGTGCGGCCCTCCGGGAGCACCGCGAGCGCCTCGCGGATCGCCGCCAGCGGGATCCCCACGCGCTGCGAGGCGCGGATGAACGCGACCCGGCGCAGGGTGTCCCGGGAGAAGCGGCGCTGGTTGCCGGAGGTGCGGCGGCTGCTGATCAGGCCCTGGCGCTCGTAGAAGCGCAGCGCGGACTGCGGGACTCCGCTGCGGTCGGACAGCTCGCCGATGGTGGCTTCCTTGGCCCGCGGGGACAGGTGGTGCGTCATGCCGCCAGCGTAACTTGACCTCAACCGCGGTTGAGGTTGGACGATGTCCGGTCAGCCGGCGGCCCGGTCGGCCGACCAGAACGCGGCGAGCGCGGCGGCGGTCTCGGCGGGGCGGTCGACGTTGGGGGAGTGGTCGGCGCCGCCGACGACCGTGCGACGGGCTTGCAGCCGGTGCGCCATGTCGTCCATCTGCGCCACGGGCCAGACGTAGTCGGACTCGCCGGTGAGCACGTGTACGGGCAGCGGCACGCCGGCCAGCTCCGCGGTCCTGTCGGCCTCCTCGCACAGCTGCCGGGCGGTGGCGACGAGCTGGCCGGGGCTGGTGCCGAGCCAGCGGCGGTGCAGGAAGTCCGCGACGTCGTCGGGTACGGCGGGGGTGCCGGGCGGGTCGAAGGCGCGCATGGCCTGCCAGACGGTCTCCATGTCGTACGTCGTCAGGGCGTCGGCGAGGAGCTTCGCGCGGGACTGCTGCTCGTCGCAGACGATGCCGGGGCCGCTGCTCATGAGGGTGAGCGAGGAGAACGCGCCGGGGGCGCGGAGGACGGCGGCGCGGGCGACGTGGCCGCCGTGGGAGTGCCCGAGGAGGTGGGGCGGGGGGCCGTCCGCGGCGCCGAGTGCGGCACCCAGCGCGAGGACGTCCTGAGCGAGTTCGTCCTGCGTGTACGCGTCCTCGTCCTTCGGGCCTGCCGACTCGTACTGCCCGCGGCCGTCGACGGCGACCACGCGGTAGCCGGCGGCGGCGAGGGGTTCGAGCAGGGCGATGAAGTCCTCCTTGCTGCCCGTGAACCCGGGCACCAGGAGCGCGGTCCCGCGTACGGGCCGCCCGGCCCGCAGCGCGGCGAACGCCCCGCGCGGGGTCTCGACCCGCAGGGCCTCGGCCCCGGCCGGCAACGCGACGAACGGCGGCTTGCTCATCCCCCGACCCTAGCCCCGGCTGTACGTGCCCCGGTCACCTACCCCGCTCCGCGGGCGCGGGCAGGGGAAGAGGCGGGACGCCGGCTCCGGCCGGACCGGACCACCGGTGGCACGCGACACGGATACCGGTCGCCGGCCGCGCCGCTCGTGCGGTTCACCCCTGCGGGTCGCGGTCGCCACGTACGGCGGCCCCGTCCCCGCTCGCGGACACACCGCGGGCCCGGGCCGTACGTCGTGACGTACGGCCCGGGCCCGAAAGGGTTCTGCTACTCCGCCGCAGGCGCGCTCGCGTTGCCGCTGCGGGTGCGGCGACGGCGGCGGCGCGGCTTGCGGGCCGCGGCGTCCGCCGCGTCCGCACCCGTGCTCGCAGTCGCG
>NZ_JACBXC010000513.1 GCF_013870535.1 Streptomyces phytophilus
CGACGCGGGAGGTCGCGGTGATGCCCGCCTGGCGCAGGCTGTTGAACGCCGTCAGCCCCGCGCACATCAGCGGCGCCGCGGCCACCGGGTCGAGCCCGTCGGGCAGCGGCGTGACGAAGTCGGCCTTGAGGACGGCGTACTCGGTGTAGCCGCCGTCCATCACGATGCCCGTGATCCGCTTGGCGGGGCAGAGGATCTGCTCGCCGCGTACGCAGTGGTCGCAGTGCCGGCACGAGTCGCCGAGGAACTGCGCGCCGACCGCCGTCCCGACCGCGGGCCAGGAGACGCCGGGGCCGAGGGCGGCGACCTCGCCGGTGATCTCGTGCCCGGGGACGACGGGGAAGCGGGCGATGGGCCAGTGTCCCTGCAGCAGGTCCAGGTCGGTGCGGCAGACGCCGCACGCGATGATCCTGACGAGCACCTCGCCCGGCCCGGGCTCGGGCACCTCGCGTTCGGTGAGGGTGAGCGGCGCGTCGGCCGCGGTGGCTACAGCCGTGAGCATGGGGGGCTCGTTCCTTCCGGGTCTCTTCCGGCGGACATCCGCCTCGTGGGGACGAATCTAGTCCGCGCTCCCCGTATCCGGCCGATGACCGGCCGTGCACGGACCCGGTTCGCTACCGTGCCCGGGTGAACCCGGATTACGTTCTCCAGGGCGCGGCCGCCGGCGTACTCGCCCGCGTCATCGCCGACACGTCCGTACGCCTCGGCGTCAGCCTGCGGGCGCTCGGCAACCGGGCGCTGAAGGCGGACCAGAAGCTGGTCGAGTGGTTCGACACGTACGAGCTGGACGCGCCCGGCCCCGACCTGTCCGGCGACCTTCCCGACGGGGTGCCCGGGGACGCACTCGACGCGGTCGTCGCCGGCGACGAGTTCCACGCGCTCGTCCACGAACTGCTCGCCGCCCGGCTCACGGACGCGCCGGAGGCGGACGTCCAGCGGATGCGGCCGCTGCTGGAAGCCGGGCTGAGCCCGGCCGACCCCCGGGCGGACTGGTCCGCGTGCGCGCACGTCCTCTTCGACTTCTACGACGAGCAGATATGCGCGCTCGTGGGCCGTCTGCAGGGCGCGGACGGGGAGTTGCTGCCGCGGCTGCGGAGCGAGGCGTTCTCGGCGCGCATGGTCGCGTCGTTACGTGCCATCGAGCGGAAGCTCGCCGCGTACGACGAGGGGGACCCGGAGCGCGAGCGGGAGTACCTGGGGCGCTACCGGCGGCATGTGGTCGAGGAGTTCGGGAAGATCAAGCCGCCCGACTTCGAGCGGCGCCGGCGCGTACCCATCGACGACCTCTACGTCTCGCCCGAGATCCTCCCCATGCCCCCCTCGGGGGCCTTGCTCGCGACCGAGGCGATCTCCCTGTGGCGGCTCGGCGAGGCACTGGACCGGACGGTCCTCCTCGGCGACCCGGGCGGAGGCAAGACGACGGCGTCCGGCGTGCTCATGCACTGGCACGCGCAGTCCGCGGCCCGACGGGTGCCTTTTCTCGTCACCCTGCGGGAGTTCGCCGCGCAGGACCCTCCGGAGCGGTCGGTCGTCGGCCACATCGAGCACCGGCTGGAGACCTTCTACCAGTGCCCCGCCCCGCCCGGCCTCGTCTCCCGGCTCTTCCTCGGCGGCTCGGCGGTGGTCATCTTCGACGGCCTGGACGAGCTGACCGACACGACACGGCGCGCCGAGGTCACCGCGATCGTGGAGCGCTTCTGCTCGGAGTACCCGATGGTGCGGGTACTGGTGACGTCCCGCCTGGTGGGCTACGACCAGGCGCGGCTGGACGAGGGGCAGTTCCGCTGCTATCGGATCGACGGGTTCGACCAGCAGCGGGTGCGCACGTACGTGGCGAAGTGGTTCGCCCAGGAGGAGGGCATCAGCGGTACGGACGCCGAGGGACTGGCCGCCAGCTTCATGACGGAGAGCGAGTCGATTCCCGACCTGCGTGCGAACCCCCTGATGCTGGCGCTGCTGTGCATCCTCTACCGGGGCGAGGGCTACCTCCCGCGCAACCGGCCGGAGGTCTACGAGCAGTGCGCGAACCTGCTCTTCCACAAGTGGGACGCACGCCGCAAGATCCATACGGAGCTGCGCGCCCGGCGGTACGTCGAGCCCGCGCTGCGGCATCTGGCGCACTGGATGTTCGTACGGCAGGAGCAGGAGTCCGCCGTCACCGAGCGGGAGTTGATCCGGCAGACGGCGGGCTTCCTGCACGGCCGCGGCTTCGAGTCGGCGGAGGACGCCCGCGAGGCGGCGGAGGAGTTCGTCGCGTTCTGCCGGGGCCGGGCCTGGGTGTTCAGCGACGCGGGGACGACGTCGACGGGCGAAAAGCTGTACACGTTCACGCACCGGACGTTCCTGGAGTACTTCACCGCCGGGTATCTGGCCAGGGCGTACGACACCCCGGAACAGCTGGCGAAGGAACTGGCCCCCCGGATCATCAAGCAGGAGTGGCCGGTCGTCGCCGAACTCGCCCTGCAGATGAAGGACGGCATGGCCGACCAGGGCGCCGAGCGGTTCTACCGGAGCCTGCTCGGCGACAAGAGGTACAAGGCCGCCGAGAGCAGCAAGAACCTGCTCGTCTTCCTGGCCTCCGCGCTGGCGTCGGTCGATCCGCCGCCGGCGGTCGTCCGGGAACTGTGCCGGCGCTGCCTCGACCTCTTCTTCCTGGGGCCCGGGAACGAGTCCTTGTACCACCTGCCGCTCGGACTCCTGGCTTCCTCGGGGCGCGCGTACCTGCCGGCCCTGGGCGACGAGTTCAGGAAACGCATCGACAACGTGGTCGCGGCCGGCGACGGGTCCGCCCGGACCACCGCGCTCAGCCTGGCGCTCCAGGGTTACGGGGTGCCCGCGGGGGCGGAGCCCATAGGTGACGACGTGGTGCTCTTCTGGACGGAGTTCGCCGAGGAGAGCCGCCGCAGATACGGCGCCGAGTACGCCGGGGCCGCGGGGCTGAGTCAGCACCTCACGTACGAGGCCGCACGGCAGGGCAGTATTCCGCCGGCCGAACTCCTCACGGGGCCGGACGACTTCCAGAAGCTGATGAATGACTCGTACGAAACCGGAGTGTTCGGCATCGGGAAGTTCCCCCTCCTCCTCACCGAAAGCTCGCACGCGATGAACGCGTCGGATTCGATCGCGCCCGGCCGGATGGCCCTTCTCCGGAGGGCCGGAGAATACCTGTCGGACCACGCCGCTCCTCCGTGGACGCGCTGTACGGGCACCCACTGGCCTCCCTCATCAAGGCTGCGGGCGCTCGGCGCGGGCACCGTTCAACTCGACGGCACGGCCTTTCTGGGCGCGGCGATTCCCTACCTGATCTCGGTCGAGTGGACGGAGGACCCGGCCGTCCGCACCGAGGAACCGGAAAGTCTGGGCGCATTGGCGCCCCTCCACCCCTACGTGGCACGAAGGCTGGGGCTTGATCCGGACGCCGAACTCCCCGCCCTGCCGGTCCGCCCCGACATGCAGGCGCTCCTGGAGGCGTGGGCGGACGGCCGGCAGGACTTCGTCGTCGACGAAGCGAAGCAGACCCCGCCCCGCCTTCTGGGACAAGCCCGGCGACCGGCTCCCGCACCCGCCTCCGGGTCTCGTCCCGCATAGCAGCCCCTACAGCGGCAGGGCCCGTCCGAACACCACCATCGGCCGCCCCGCCCCGTCGTAGTCCTCCACCGCCCGTGCCGCGAACCCCAGCCTGCGGTGGAACGCCTGCGACCCCGTGTTCGCCACCGACGTGATCGCCTTCAGCCGCTCCGCCCCCTGCCGGGCCGCCGCCGCCGCGAACGCCCCGTACAGGCGGCGCCCCAGGCCCGTGCCGCGGGTGTCGTCGCGGGTGGCGATCAGGTGGACGTACCCCGTGCGGGCCGGGGTGACGAAGCCGAAGACGTAGCCGCGGATGCCGTCCGGGGCGCGGGCGACCAGGCAGGTGTCGCCGAACTCCTGCACCATCGCCAGCAGATGCAGCGCGCGCATGTCGCGCTCGCCCCAGTAGCGGGGGTGGTCGGCGAGCACGCGGTGGAAGTCGTCCGCGTCCGCCGGCTCGATGTGCGTGCCGTCGCTGGTCATTGCTGTCGCTCCCTCGCGGTCGGTCCCCGGCGGCCCGTCCCCGCGGCCGGCGGCT
>NZ_JACBXC010000514.1 GCF_013870535.1 Streptomyces phytophilus
GTTCCAACCCTAACAGCTTCTCGGGGTTGAAATGACCGCCCCTCGGGCCCAGTTGACCGGGCACGACGGCCCTCGGGCTCGTCGGGCGGTGCCGTAAACCTACTGGACGTTCGGCCCCCGTGCAAATCAGCCCCGGCCCCAACCCCCGCCTGGGGCAACGTCCGAGGCGGGGGCCGGGGCCGGGGCTGTCGGGTCGGGGCGGGACCCGGTGGCCGTCAGACCTCGACGACGACCGGGAGGATCATCGGACGGCGGCGGAAGGTGTCGGAGACCCACTTGCCCACCGTGCGCCGGACCAGCTGCTGGAGCTGGTGCGTCTCGGCGACGCCGTCCGCGGCGGACTTGGCGAGGGCTTCCTCCAGCTTCGGGATCACGTCGCGGAACGCGCCGTCCTCGATTCCCGAGCCGCGGCTCTGGACGTGCGGACCGCCGACGATCTTGCCCGTGGTGCTGTCCACCACCACGAAGACGCTGATGATGCCCTCCTCGCCGAGGATCCGGCGGTCCTTGAGCGAGGACTCCGTGACGTCGCCGACGGAGAGGCCGTCGACGTACACGTAGCCCGCCTGGACCTTGCCGGAGATCTTGGCGACGCCGTCGACCAGGTCGACGGCAACGCCGTCCTCGGCGATGACGACGCGGTCGGCGCGGACGCCCGTCGCCGCCGCGAGTTCGGCGTTCGCGCGCAGATGGCGCCATTCGCCGTGCACGGGCATGACGTTGCGGGGCTTGCAGATGTTGTAGAAGTACAGCAGTTCGCCGGCCGAGGCGTGGCCCGAGACGTGGACCTTGGCGTTGCCCTTGTGGATGACGTTGGCGCCCCAGCGGGTGAGGCCGTTGATGACCCGGTAGACGGCGTTCTCGTTCCCCGGGATCAGGGACGAGGCGAGGATGACCGTGTCGCCGGCGACGATGCGGATCTGGTGGTCGCGGTTGGCCATGCGGGACAGGGCGGCCATCGGCTCGCCCTGCGAGCCCGTGCAGACGAGGACGACCTCGTGGTCCGGCAGGTCGTCGAGGGTCTTCACGTCGACGACGAGGCCGGGGGGCACGCGCAGGTAGCCGAGGTCGCGGGCGATGCCCATGTTGCGGACCATGGAGCGGCCGACGAAGGCGACCTTCCGACCGTACGCGTGCGCCGCGTCCAGGACCTGCTGGATGCGGTGCACGTGGCTCGCAAAGCTCGCCACGATGATGCGCCGCTGCGCCGCCGCGAAGACTCCCCGCAGTACCCCGGAGATGTCCTTCTCCGGCGCCACGAACCCCGGGACCTCGGCGTTGGTGGAGTCGACGAGCAGCAGGTCGATGCCCTCCTCGCCGAGGCGCGCGAACGCGGGCAGGTCGGTGAGGCGGCCGTCGAGGGGCAGTTGGTCCATCTTGAAGTCGCCGGTGTGCACGACGACGCCCGCGGGGGTGCGGACGGCGACGGCGAGGCTGTCCGGGATGGAGTGGTTGACGGAGACGAACTCACAGTCGAAGGGCCCGATGCGCTCCCGGCCGCCCTCGGCGACCTGGAGGGTGTACGGGCGGATGCGGTGCTCCTGGAGCTTGGCCTCGATGAGGGCCAGGGTCAGCTTGGAGCCGATCAGGGGAATGTCCGCCTTCTCGCGGAGCAGGTAGGGCACGGCGCCGATGTGGTCCTCGTGCCCGTGCGTCAGGACGATGCCCTCGATGTCGTCGAGGCGGTCCCTGATGGTGGAGAAGTCGGGCAGGATCAGGTCGACCCCCGGCTGCTCCTCCTCGGGGAAGAGGACTCCGCAGTCGACGATCAGCAGGCGGCCGCCGTATTCGAAGACGGTCATGTTGCGGCCGATCTCGCCGAGCCCGCCGAGCGGCGTGACGCGCAGGGCGCCCTTCGCGAGTGCGGGGGGCGGGCCGAGTTCGGGATGGGGATGGCTCAAAGGTCTCTCCTCACCATGCGCACCGGCCGGGTCCCGGCGGCGGGCCCGGGCGGGGCGCACATGGATGCATGCGACGGCGGCTTCCCTGAAGCCGCGCCGCGGGTTTCTCGGTATGCGGTTGTGACGTCTGCGGCGGTGAGGACGGCGGGTGTGCGTGTGCGTACGGCCGGGCGCGTACGGCTACACGTGCACGCCGCCGCCCTTGAGGTCCCGCTTGAGCTGCTCGGTCTCCTCCGGCGAGAGTCCCACGAGCGGCAGCCGCAGCGGGCCGCCGGGCAGCTGCCGCAGGGCGAGCGCCGCCTTGACGGTGATGACGCCCTGGGTGCGGAACATGCCGGTGTAGACGGGGAGCAGTTGCTGGTGCAGTTCGGTGGCCTTGGTCACGTCGCCGCCGGTGTACGCCTCGACGAGGGCGACCAGCTCGGGGGTGACCAGGTGGCCGACGACGGAGACGAAGCCGACGCCGCCGACGGACAGCAGCGGCAGGTTCAGCATGTCGTCGCCGGAGTACCAGGCCAGGCCCGTCTGGGCGATGGCCCAGCTGGCGCGGCCGAGGTCGCCCTTGGCGTCCTTGTTCGCGACGATCCGGGGGTGCTCGGCCAGTCGGACCATGGTCTCGGTGTTGATCGGGACGCCGCTGCGGCCGGGGATGTCGTAGAGCATCACGGGCAGGTCGGTGGCGTCGGCGATGGCCGTGAAGTGGGCGTAGAGGCCCTGCTGCGGCGGCTTGCTGTAGTACGGCGTGACGGTGAGCAGGCCGTGGGCGCCGGCGTCCTGGGCGGCGCGGGCCAGCTCGACGCTGTGCCGGGTGTCGTTCGTCGAGGCTCCGGCGACGACGTGGGCGCGGTCGCCGACGGCGTCCACCACGGCCCGTACGAGCTGGGCTTTCTCCGCATCGCTGGTGGTGGGGGACTCACCGGTGGTGCCGTTGAGCACGAGCCCGTCGTTGCCTGCGTCGACGAGGTGGGCGGCGAGTCGCTGGGCGCCGTCGAGGTCGAGGGCGCCGTCAGAGGTGAACGGCGTGACCATGGCGGTCAGCATCCGTCCGAAGGGCGTCTGCGGGGTGGATGTCGGAGCCATGAGTGACACGCTACTCGCAAGAATGCCCGGAGTGCGCGCTTGGGTGGCGTGCGGTGCGGCAGGCGCGGGAGAACCCGGCACTGCCTGCTCGGGGGTTCAAGCAGTACCGGGTTCGTATCCTCAGCCTAGGCGAACTTCGCGATAACCACCATTCCAGACATTTCGCAGCGGCTTTCGAGCGCCCGCCGGCTTCGCCGACCCCCGGGGCGCCACCAGCGCCTTGGTACCTTTGAGGGGTATTCGGCACATGGCCCTGGATCTGGGCACTTTACGGGACGTTCCGACGTTGTCCGGATGGCAGGAGTCGAGTCGACAAACCCACGAGCCCTGAGGTGGTGCCCCGTCATGCTTCGCCGTCGGCGTGAGCCCGTTCCGTTCGCCTTCATAGCGGAGGCAGACCGCTTCCGCAGCGACGTCCCCGTGCCGCCCCCCGTGAGACGCGCCGGGATCGGGGAGCTGGCCGGGCGGGCGCTGGTGGGCGTGCTGATAGTGGCGGGGCTCGTCGGCGCGGTGGTGTTCGGCATCCCGGCGATGCAGCTCACTGACGACCCGGGATCCGCGCAGGACACGGAGACCGTGCGGACCCCCTGAGGCCGCGCGCGGCGCGCCGTCACGGCCGACGCAGCCGTCCCGGGTGCCCCGTCCGCACCCCCGGGGTGGTGGGCCCGGCCGGGCCTCGCTAGCCTCGCAGGCGTGCCACTGCCCTTTCTGACCGCCGACCGCGACTTCGGAGACGTCGCCGGCGACGCGCCCCTCCCCTTCGCCGACCGCGACCGCTGGCGCCGGCCGTACCGCCCGGGCCCCTGGCGGGTCCTCATGGCCGCCGTCGAGCTGCTGCTCGCCTCGTATCTCCTCTTCGCGACCGTCATCATGCTGCTCGCCGGCTCCGTCACGGGCGCGCTGACGTGCGCGGGCGTGGCGGTGGGTTTCATCCTGGCGGCGCTGCGGCTGCTGCGGGTCGGCGTGTGGGTGAGCGCGCACGGGCTGCGGCAGGTGCACCTGCTCCGCACCGTCACCCTGGCGTGGGACGAGATCGCCGCCGTACGGACCGTGCAGCAGCCGGTGAAGTGGCTCGGCCTGCCGCGTACGGTGCAGGGGCAGGCGCTCCTGGTGATCCCCGCG
>NZ_JACBXC010000515.1 GCF_013870535.1 Streptomyces phytophilus
GGTGCGGGCGGCGGTGTCTGCCGGGACCTCGCGCTCCTCTCATATTCGATCAGCCTGAGGGCTCGGGTCCCGTCCCGCCCGTTGGATTGCTCTGGTCGGAGGCTCACGCTCCGTGAGCGCACGGCGGCGCGTGAGCTACGTCAGGCTGAGCGTCACGTTGATGCACACGCCCACGATGACGACGGCCGCCAGCACCCGGGGCCACAGGGGACGTTCTCTTCGGGGCTGCCATCCGGACATCGCATTTCCTGTTCGCCGTCGGGCCTTTCCTCGTACGGCGACGCTATTCCGCGACCGGCGGCCCCCGCATTCCGGCTGCCTGCAGTTAGCGGGTGCAGTTTTCTGCACCGCTGACCGTGCTCGGAATCCATCGAGTTGAGGTAGGTGAGCACGGCGCGCACCCGGCGGTTGCTGCCGTCGGTCGCCGGCAGGCCGAGTTTGGCGAAGATGTTCCCGATGTGCTTGTTCACCGAAGTCTCCGCGAGGAACAGCAGTTTGGCGATGACGGCGTTGCCGTGGCCCTCCGCCATGAGGGACAGCACTTCCCGTTCGCGCGAGGTGAGCGCTGCCAGCGGGTCGTTGCGTACCCGGCGGACCATGAGCCGGGCCCTGGGCCAGCAGCCGGGCCGCGTAGGCGTGCTCGACGTACTGGGACAGCACCAGGACCGGCAGGTCCGGCAGCGTCTCGCGGGCGGTGACCGCGGCGCGCAGGCCCTCGTCCCGGTACGTCGGCGGCAGCCGTACGTCCAGGACGGCGATGTCCGGCTCGTGCTCCAGGAGTACGGGCAGCAGGCTGTCGCCGTCCGCCACCGTGGCGCAGACCTCGTGGCCCACGCTGGTCAGCAGCAGGGACAGGCCCTCCAGCAGCAGGACGTTGTCCTCGGCGATCACGATCCGCACGGCCGCCTTGAGGTGCTGGGCGAGGGCGGCCTCTCGGCGGCGCAGCGCTCGCAGGCCATGGCGTCGGTGCTGACCGGTGCGCTGCCGCTGGCGCGGGTCTTCGGCTACCTCGCCGTCTCGGTGGCCAACACGCTGGTGCTGGCCACCCTGGGCCGGGTCAGGGAGTTCTCGCTGCTGCGGCTGGCGGGGGCCCCGACCGCGCAGGTGGTGCGGATGATGCGGGTGGAGGCCGGGATGGTGGTGGGCATCGCGGTGGCGGTGGGGACGGTGGTGCCGCTGCTGCCGATGGCCACGATGAGCCTGGGGCTCACCGGATCGCTGCTGCCGCACTTCCCCGTGCTGCTGTACGCGGGGATCGTCGCCGCGGCGGCGCTGATCGGGCCGGCGGCGATCCTGCTGCCCACGCGGATCGCGCTGCAGCGGGGATCGTCGCCGCGGCGGCGCTGATCGGGCCGGCGGCGATCCTGCTGCCCACGCGGATCGCGCTGCGTACGCCGCCGGTGGAGGGCATCGGCCTGCGCGAGTGACCGGCGGCCGGCGGGGCGGGGGTCCGGGGCGCCTGGGTCCCGGGTGGCCGGAGGGGGCCGATTGCCGGGTGGTGTCTTCCCACGTTGAAATTGAACGCGTACGGTCAAAATGTAGGCCGCAACGAACGGAGGACTCCTGCATGCGCCCACGCCGTGCTCTGCTCGTCCCCCTCACCGCCGCGCTCTCCGCCCTTCTCGCCCTTCCCCTCACCGCCCAGGCCGCCGCACCCCCGCCGTCCCCGCCCGTCGACCTCGACGTGCTCTCCGGCCGCCCCGACTCCGTCACCGGCGGCAACGCCCTGCTCCGCGTCGAGGCCCCCGAGCCCGGCGACGTCCGCGTCCGGCTCAACGGCCGCGACGTCACCGCGCAGTTCGCCCCCGCCGGCCCCGGCGCCCTCACCGGAGTGGTCGAGGGCGTACGCGACGGCCGCAACACCGTCACCGCCACCGCACCCGGCCACCGCGCGGCCCGGCTCGCGCTCACCGGCCACCCCGCGCAGGGCCCCGTCTTCTCCGGTCCGCACCAGCAGCCCTTCGTCTGCGAGACCGGCACCTTCCGGCTGCCCGTCGTCGGCGGCACCCTCGGCGACCCCCTCGACGCCGACTGCTCCGCGCAGACCCGCGTCGACTACTTCTACCGGAACACCGGCGGCGTCTACACCGCCTGGCCGGCCGGCGCCACCGCCTACCCCGCCGACCTCGGCCGCACCACCACCTCCACCGGCGACACCGTCCCGTTCATCGTGCGGATGGAGACCGGCACCGCCAACCGCGGCATCTACCAGTCGACGATCCTCCACGACCCCCTCGCCGAGCCCGCCCCCGACCCCCGCACCCGCCCCGCGGGCTGGAACGGCCGCGCCGTCTACACCCTCGGCGGCGGCTGCATCGGCGGCTGGTACCGGCAGGGCAACACCACCGGCGGCGTCACCGACGCCTTCATGCTCGGCCGGGGGTACGCCGTCATGTCGTCGTCCCTGAACGTCTTCGGCGCCAACTGCCACGACCTCACCGCCGCCGAGACCGCCATGACGGTCAAGGAGCGGTTCACCGAGGCGTACGGGCCGGTCGACCACACCATCGGCTTCGGCTGCTCCGGCGGTTCGTACCAGGCGTACCAGATCGTCGACAACTACCCGGGCATCCTCGACGGCATCCTGCCCGCCTGCTCCTTCCCCGACGTCGGCTTCGCGATGACGAACCGCGTCACCGACACCCGCCTGCTCACCGAGTACTTCGCCGGGGACACCGACCTGGCCTGGACCGAGGAGCAGAAGCGCGCCGTCACCGGCTTCGCCTCGTACGCCGTCGCCACCGGCACCCAGGGCGACGCCGCGCGCATCGACCCGACGGGCAACTGCGGCGTGCTGCCGGAGGAGTTGCGCTACGACCCGGAGACCAACCCCGGCGGCGCGCGCTGCGACCTCTACGACCACGCCATCAACGTCTACGGCCCCGACCCGCGCACCGGCTTCGCCCGCCGCCCGCTCGACAACGTCGGCGTGCAGTACGGGCTCGGCGCCCTCGCCGCCGGGACGATCGGCAAGCAGCAGTTCCTGGAGCTGAACGAGCGCGTCGGCGGCTACGACCACGACGCCCGCATCGTCGACGGCCGCACCGCCGCGGACCCGCTCGCCACCCGCACCGCGTACCGCACCGGCCGGCTCACCAACGGCGGCGGGGGTCTGAAGGACGTGCCGATCATCGAGTACCGCGCGTACGTCGACGACGCCCCCAAGGGCGACACCCACCTGCGCTACTACTCCCTGTCCATGCGCAAGCGCCTGGTGAAGGCCAACGGCACCGCGGCCAACATGGTCAGCCTCATGGAGGACAACCGCTACGGCGGCCAGAGCACCGCCAGCCCGCTGGTCCGCCACTCCCTGGTGATGATGGACCGCTGGCTCACGAACCTCGACGCCGACACCTCCGCCGCCCCGCGCATCGACAAGATCACGGCGGCGAGGCCCGCGGAGCTGCGGGAGGGCTGCCACACCCGCGACGCCGAGCCCCGGTTCGTCGCCGAGGCGCTGGACCGCGACCCGGACAGCACGTGCGAGCGGCTCTATCCGTCGCACTCCTTCCCGCGCGAGGTCGCGGGCGAGGACATCGCCACCGACGTGATCAAGTGCCGTACGGAGCCGCCGCGGCGGGACGCGTACACGCGCGAGTACGGCGTGACGTGGACGGACGCCGAGTGGCGCCGGCTGCGGGCCGTCTTCGACCGGGGCGTCTGCGACTACGCGCGGGCGGGAGTGGGGCAGCAGGGGCTGGCGGGGACCTGGCTCACCTTCTGAGGGTTTGCGCAGTTGGACGGGTAGAAGGCTCAGACCGCTCTCATCCCGTTCTCAGGGAGCCTGGGTAGCCTGCATGCATGAGTGGAATGGCACCTGCAGGGTGGTATCCCGACCCGGACCGGAGCGACGAGGAGTCGCCGAGGGAGCGGAGGTGGGACGGTGAAGGCTGGACGGACGAGGTCAGGCCCGCTGCTGTCGCCCCAGATGTCCCTGCGCAGAGCCCCGAAGGGGCCGCCGGCGGGGGCCCCGCTCCGGCCCCGTTCCCCGGGCCCGCCCCGCGGGACGCTCCGCCCGGCGGCCACGTGGAACCACCGGGCCCCGTGGGCCCGTACGGCAGGAAGCGCTGGACGGGCAGGCGCCCGCTGGCGCTCGGCATAG
>NZ_JACBXC010000516.1 GCF_013870535.1 Streptomyces phytophilus
CGCGAGGAGGCCCAGGAGATACACCTCAACCCGCGCTCGGGCCGCTGGCTGCCGGACCGCAGCCGGCTCCAGCACCACGTCGGGCTGGCCGTCGCGTACAACGTCTGGCAGTACTGCCAGGCCACCGGCGACACCGCGTATCTGCACGGCAGGGGGGCCGAGATGGTGCTGGAGGTCGCGCGGTTCTTCGCCGGCCTCGCCGTCTGGGACCCCGCGTACGGCCGCCACCGGATCCGCGGGGTGCTCGGCCCGGACGAGTACCACGACGCCTACCCGGACGCCGAACGCCCCGGGCTCGACGACAACGCGTACACCAACGTCACCGCCGCCTGGGTGCTGGAGCGCGCACTCGACCTGCTCGCCGGGCTGCCCGGGGCGCGCCGGGACGAGCTGGCGGGGCGCATGGCGCTGGGGGAGGAGGAGACGGCCCGCTGGGAGGAGGTCTCCCGCACCCTCCACGTGCCCTTCCACCACGACGTGATCAGCCAGTTCGAGGGCTACGGCGCGCTCGCCGAGTTCGACTGGGGCGGCTACCGCGGCCGCTACGGCGACATCCGCCGCCTCGACCGGATCCTGGAGGCCGAAGGCGACACCGTCAACCGCTACCGGGCCTCGAAGCAGGCGGACGTCCTCATGCTCGGCTATCTCTTCTCCCCGGCGGAACTGGCGCGCGTCTTCGGCAGACTCGGCCACCGCTTCGACGACGAGCTGTGGCGCCGCACCGTCGACTACTACCTGGCCAGGACCAGCCACGGCTCGACCCTCTCCAGCCTCGTGCACGGCTGGGTCCTCGCCCGGGCCCGCCGCGGCACGGCCTGGAGCTACTGCCTGGAGGCGCTCACCAGCGACGTGGCCGACATCCAGGTCGGCACCACCGGCGAGGGCATCCACCTGGGCGCGATGGCCGGCACGCTCGACATGGTCCAGCGCGGCCTGACCGGCCTGGCGACCCGCGAGGACGCGCTGTGGCTGGATCCCGTGCCGATGCCGCAGCTGTCCGAGTACGTGCTGCGGGTGCGCTACCGGGGCCACCGGAGTATCGAACTGCGCCTGCGCGCCGGCCGGCTCCACGTCACCGTGCCGCCGTCCGCGGAGCCGCCGCTGACCCTCGTCCTGCCCGACGGCCCCGTGACCGTCGAGCCGGGGGAGTCCCGCCGGCTCCGGCTCCCCGACGCCTGAGCGCTCCGCCGCGAAGCCCGGGCGGTACGCCGCCGGCGTCCGCCGCTCGGGGGCTCAGGCTCCGAGCGGCACGCGGCCGAGGTCGTCCACCCGGAAGGACAAGTGGTCGGAGATGCCGACCACGCCGTCCACCGAGCCGCAGAGCCGCAGGACGATCGGGATCAGGCTCCGGGTCTCGATCACCCCCCGCAGCTCCACCCGGCCGCCGCGTACGGCGACCGCCACCTGCGCGGGCGCCAGCCCGAGGATCTGCTGCAGGACGTCGTGCTCGATCTCCTCCCGGATCGCGTCGTCCTTGCGCAGGAAGATCCGCAGGAGGTCGCGGCGGCTGACGATGCCGACCAGCCGGTCCGTGTCGTCGACCACCGGCAGCCGCTTGATCCCCTGGATCTCCATCAGCTGCGCGGCTTCGACGACGTTCCAGTCGCGGTGGGCGCAGACGGCGGGTGCGGACATCAGCTCCTCGGCCCGGGCGCCCTCCGCTTTGGCGCGCTCCCACGCTTCGAGGGGAGGCAGAGGCACCCGCCCGTCGATACGGGACTGGTCACCGGCCTTCCGCAGCAGATCGGCCTCCGACACCACGCCGACGGCCCGGCCGCCGCCGTCGACGACGGGCAGAGCGGTGACCTCGTTCTCCGCCAGCAGGCGGACGATGTCCTTGAACGGGGCGTCGGGCCCGACGCTGACGACGTGCCGGGTCATCAGGTCGCTGACTTTGCGGTGCTGCATCTTCCCTCCCAGCTCGGGCTGTCATTCGTGCGGGACCACGGCGACGGGCGCGATGGCGTGGTGCATCAGGACGTGCGTCACCGGGCCGATCAGCGTCGGGAAGCTCAGGCGCTTGTGCATGCGTCGGCCGCCGACGAGCAGCCGGGCTCCGGCGGCCTCCTCCAGGAGGCCCGGCGCCACCTCGCCGTCCAGCAGGGCCCGCTCCGTCACCACGTCCGGATAGCGCGCCTGCCAGCCGTCGATGGCGGAGTCGAGCCTGTCCCGGGCGGCGGCCTTCAGATCGGTGCCGACCTTCGGGTCCGGCAGTGCCGACGGGTACGCGTAGACGGACGAGCGCCGCCACATGTGGACGACGCGCAGCACGCTGCCCGTCCGGTGGGCGGTGCCGAAGGCGAACTCCAGGACGGGGTCGAAGCCGTGGTCGAGGTCCACCCCCGCCACCACGGGGAGGTCGAGGTCCGCGGTGTCCGGGTGCCAGTCCTGCCGTACGAGGACGGTGGGCCCGGTGGCGTGCGCGACCACCGGCAGCGCCACACTTCCGGTGAAGAAGCCCGAAGCCGCGCCGATGCCCCGCGACCCCAGGACGAGGAGTTCTTCGTCCCGCGCCGCGTCCAGCAGCGCCTTCACCGCCGTTTCCGTCGTCGCGCCGCCGCTGATCTCCACTTCCGGGTACCGCTCCGCCGTCTCCCGGCACGCGTGGGCGATCCGGTCCCGGACCCACTCGTCGTGCAGGGAGCCGGCGGGCGCTGCCTGCCGGTTGCCCGAAAGCGCTGCCTCCGCGTGGACGATGCGCAAGGAGATCCGGCGCGACGCCGCTTCCGCCGCCGCCCACCGGACGGCCGCCATGCTCGGATCCGACCCGTCCACACCGACCACCACGTGCCGCGCTGCCATTGCTGCCTCCCCGGGGAGCCGACCGGACCTCTGGTGCGGCCCGGTAACGGAAGAGCGTCGCGGCATCAGCCGTGCCGCCGCTCCAGGATGCCGCCGCGCGGGCGTGGGCCGCGAGGGCCGTAGGGGTTCATCGCAGGGACCTTCGGGCACCGGTCCTCCCGTACAGCCGTGACGCTTCGTGACCGTCCTCGTGAGTAGCGTGCCCTGCTCCGGGAGCAGGCCGAAAAACCTGGCGCTAAGGTAGGAAAGGGGCGCGGGGGTGAGCGTCACGGAGGGCCGGTGAGCGATCGGAGCGTGCGGCCGTACGAGGGCCGGCCGGCCGGGTCGGCACGTCGGCCGGAGCCGCCGCGGCTCACCGAACGGTGGCTGGAGGCCAACGCGGACGTCACCGCCGCCCTGCTCGCCGGGCGGGAGGAACCCGCGGTCCTGGAGATGATCGTCGATCGTGCCCGCCGCGTACTGCGGGCGGACCTCGGCGTCCTCGCCCTGGCCGAAGGCGGCACCGCGCGGCTGCGGGTGGCGCTGGCTTCCGGGAAGGAGGCGGAGGCGTACCGGGGCAGGCTCCTGCCCCGCCGCGGATCGTTCGCGGGAGCCGCTGCCGAGGCCGGGAAGCCGATCACGAGCACCGACCTCTCACGCGATCCGCGGATCACCGCGGGGGCGCCCAGGGCGCGGGCACTGGGGCCGGCGGTCGCCGTCCCCATGGTCGCAGGGGAAGGGGTCCGCGGAGTGCTGCTGCTCGCCCGCCGCGATGCGCCCGACGTCTTCACCGAGGCCGAGACCGGCCCGCTGCTCGCCTTCGCGGGGCACGCCGCGATCGCCATGGAACTCGCCGACCACCGGCGCGACGCCGAGCAGGTCGCGCTGCTCAAGGACCGCGACCGCATCGCGCGGGACCTGCACGACCTCGCGATCCAGCGGTTGTTCGCCACCGGGATCTCCGTGCAGAGCGCACTGCGCTTCGTCGAGCACGAGGAGGCCCGCGCCCGCCTGCTGCGTGCGGTGGACGACCTGGACGAGACCACCAGGATCATCCGCTCGACGATCTTCGGTCTCCGGGCCGGGCGGGGGAGGGAGGGCAGCGGCCTGCGCGCCCATGTCGTCCGGGCGGTGGAGGACGCCGTACCGGCCCTCGGGTTCACCCCCGCCCTCCGGCTGGAGGGCCTCATCGACACGGACGTGCCGGGCGATGTCGCCGACGCCGTCCGGGCGGTGCTGGGGGAGGCGCTCACCAACGTCGCCCGGCACGCCCGGGCGACCGCCGCCGAGGTGGTCCTCGCCGTCACCGACGGCACGGCG
>NZ_JACBXC010000517.1 GCF_013870535.1 Streptomyces phytophilus
GTCCGCGGCGTCCTCGGCCGTCAACCCGGCCAGGTATCCGGTGCACACGCGGGCGCACTCCGCCAGCGCGAACGCCTGCTCTGCTCTCACCCGGCGGGACGGTCTGGATCGCGGAGTCTTCATCGTGCTCCCGGTTCGTGCGGCAGGGTGCGACTGTTCCGCAGTCCCCGACGCCCGGTTTGGCCACGTGGCAGACGTGAGATGAACACTGCGCGAAGCTCAGGTCGCGGGCGCAGGCAGCGGGCGCGGCGGGTCCCGCGGGGGTACGGGTAGGGTCGGACGGTGCCTGACCGGTACGCGCCCGTGCGCGGCCCGCGGCCGGGAGGCGAACGGCCGTGAGGCGCAAGGCCGGACGGATCGAAGAGTCGACGAAGGGAACCGCCGTGGAGCAGCTGCCGCCCGAATTCCTCACCCCCGGCTCGTCGTCGTTCGCGGACTTCCTCGCCGCCCACGCCCCCGACCAGCTCCCCGCCAACCGCCGCCCCGGCGGCGCCGGTGCCGCCGCCGGCGAGGCGATCGACATCCCGCACGGCACCACCATCGTCGCCGCCTCCTACGCCGACGGCGTCCTCCTCGCCGCCGACCGCCGCGTCACCCTGGGCAACGGCATGATCGCGCACCGGGACTTCGACAAGGTCTTCCCGGCCGACGAGTTCTCCGCCGTCGGCATCGCCGGCTCCACCGGCATGGCCGAGGAGATGGTCCGCCTGCTGCGCCTGGAGCTGGAGCACTACGAGAAGATCGAGACCGTCCCGCTCTCCCTGGAGGGCAAGGCCAACCGCCTCGGCACCCTCATCCGCGACAACCTCGGCCCCGCCATGCAGGGCCTGGCCGTCGTGCCCCTCTTCGCCGGGTACGACGCGCGCAGCGGGGCCGCGCGGATCTACTCGTACGACATCACCGGCGGCCGCGCGGAGGAGAAGTGCTTCGGCGGCACGGGCTCCGGCTCCGTGCACGCGCGCGGGGCGCTGAAGAAGCTGTACCGCGAGGGCATGAGCGAGGCCGACGCCGTGACGATGGCCGTGCAGGCGCTCTACGACGCGGCCGAGGACGACAGCGCCACCGGCGGCCCCGACGCCACCCGCCGCATCTACCCGCTCGTCTACACCGTCACCGCGGAGGGCTGCCGGCGACTGGACGACGCCCGGGTGTCGGAGCTGTCGCTCGCCGTGCTGGAGGGCCGCCGCGACCGCCCGGACGGGCCGAACGCACCGCTGGCGTAGCGCACTTCGCGCCGCCGGACCCCACCCGCCGGACCCCACCCGCCGCACCGTACGGGAGAGCGCCGGACCGCGCCCCGGACGGCCCGGTCACCCCGGCGGCGGCCGCCGCGCGATGTCGGACACCGGCCCCAGGTGGCCGAGCTTGTCGGGGTTGACCACCGACCGGATCGCCGCCACCTGGCCGTCCGCCAGGTCGAGTTCGATCACGCTGGCCACCCGCCCCCCGGCGTCGTACATCACCGCGCCCGGCCGGCCGTTGACCCAGGCCGGGCGGAGGGTGACGCCGAGCGCCCGGGTCCTGCGGAACAGGCCGACCAGGAGCCGCAGGACGGGCTCCCGCCCGGTCGGCGGGCTCGCCACCACCTGTGTCTTGCCGCCGCCGTCCGCGTGCAGCACCACGTCGGGCGCGAGCATGGCGAACAGCTCGTCCATGTCGCCGCCCGCGGCGGCCTCGAAGAACCGGCGGGCCAGCTCCTCACCCTCCGCCTGCCGCGTCGGCGGCGGGGCGCCGTCCTGCCGTACCTCCGCGGCGATGCGGCCCCGGGCGCGGGCGAAGATCTTCCGGCAGTTGACCTCGGACTTGCCCGTCGTCCGCGCGACCTCCGGATAGCCGTGGCCGAAGACCTCGCGCAGCATGAAGACCGCCCGCTCCACCGGCGTGAGCGACTCCAGCAGCACGAGGAACGCCATGGACAGCGAGTCCGACAGCTCGGCGTACTCGGCCGGCCCCGGCCGGTCGGCGGGCACGACGACCGGCTCGGGCAGCCAGTCGCCCACGTACCTCTCCCGCCGCACCCGGGCCGAGCCCAGGTAGTTGATGCCGAGCCGCGTCACGGCCGTCGTCAGATACGCCTTGAGGTCGCCGATCTCCGTACCCGCCCGGCGCGCACGGGTCAGGCCGAGGAACGCGTCCTGCACGATGTCCTCGGAGTCGCCCACCGACCCGGTCATCCCGTACGCGATGGAGAACAGCAGCGGCCGGAGGCCGGCCGTCGCCGCGTCCGTCCCGTCCCCGTCAGCCGGCCCAGGCACGGAACCCCTCCCGCCAGCTCCCGTAGCGCGGCACCCAGCCCAGCTCCTTGCGCGCCTTGTCGTTGGAGGACCCGCGCGCCGTCGTCATCTGCCCCACGACGAACTCCCCGGCCAGCAGCCGCCCGAGCCAGGCGGGCAGGTGCATCGGGGGTTTGGCCCCCGCGACCTCGGCGAGGTACGGCAGCCACTGCGCGACCGGTGCGGGCTCGTCGTCGACGACGTTGTACGCGCCGGGCCCGCCGTTCTCGACCGCGGCGAGCGTCGCGGCCGCGGCGTCGGAGATCTCGATGAACGACCAGATCCCGGCTCCGCCGCCGATCACCGGCAGCTGCCGCTTGCGCACCCCGTCCACCATGGCGTCCGAAGCGCCCCGCCCGTAGAACGTGCCGTAGCGCAGCACGACGCCCTCCGGTGCCCCGAGCGGCACGCTCTCGTCCACGTGCCTGATCGCCGCCAGCGTACGTGCCGCCGACGCGACGGCCGGCCGCGTGACGGTCGCGTCGTCCTCGGACTTCACCGGGCCGCCGGAGTGCTCGTAGACGAAGTTGTGGCTCTGCGCGACGACACGGCGGGTGCCGGCCCGCTCCGCGGCGGCCAGCAGGTTGTCGGTGCCCCGGGTGCGGAGTTCGTTGGTGGCGGCGAAGACCTTGTCCACGTTGCGCAGGCTCCGCATGTCGCCCAGCGCGGTCATCTGGTGCACGATGACCTCCGGTGCCGCGGCGTCCACCGCCGCGAGCACCGCCCCGCGGTCCAGCCCGTCGAGCACCACCGGCTCCGCGCCCTGCGCACGCAGCTGCGCCGTCTTGGCGGGCGTCCGCGTGGTGGCGGTGACCTCGTGGCCCGCGAGGGCCAGCTCCGGGACGAGGTGCCGCCCCAGCACACCCGTCGCCCCCGTGACGAAAACTCGCATGATCTTTCCTTTCGTGTGGCAACCCCTGGAGACAGGGCAGCACCCGGATCTGTGACACCCGGCGCGACGGGGCGTGCGGGCGGCGCGGAATTCGAGGGGCGGCGGGCCGACCCCCGCGGGTACCGTTCGGACGATGAGCGACCCCGCCCTCTTCCCGCCCGGCCTGCCCGTCCTCACCGAGATGCGCCTGCACGCCTCCGGACGCGCCTGGCTGGCGGAGCTGCCCGCCCTGGTGGAGAAGCTCCGCACCCGGTGGTCGCTGCACTTCGGCGCGCCGTACCCGGGCGGCAGCTGCTCCTGGGTGGCCCCGGCCCGGCTGCCGGACGGCACCCGCGCCGTCTTCAAGGTCACCTGGCCCCATCGCGAGGCGGCGGGGGAGGCCGAGGGCCTGCGCATCTGGGACGGCAGCGGCGCCGTGCGCCTCCTCGACCACGCCCCCGAGCACCAGGCGCTGCTGCTGGAGCGCTGCGAGCCGGGCACCGAGCTGGGCGCGGCGGACGGGCTCGGCACCGGGCGCCGGCTGCGGCTGGGCGCCGGCGTGCTGCGCGACCTATGGAGCGTCCCCGTACCGGCGGACACCGGGCTCGAACGGGTCGCGGACGTCTGCGCCGAGTGGGCCGGCCTCGTCGAGGAGCGGATGGAGCGGCTGCGCCCCGGCTACGACCCCGGGCTCGTCGCCCACGGCGCCCGGCTGCTCCGCGAACTCCCGGGCACGGCCGCCCGCGAGGTCGTCGTCCACGGCGACTTCAACCCCGGCAACGTCCTGGCCGCCGGGCGGAGCCCGTGGCTGGCCATCGACGCCAAGCCGATGACCGGCGACCCGGGCTACGACCCCTTCCCCCTGCTGGAGCAGATCGACGACCCGTTCGCCACCGCGGACCCGCACCGCACGGTCGCGGACCGCCTCGCGCTCCTCGCCGACGAGCTGGGCGAGGA
>NZ_JACBXC010000518.1 GCF_013870535.1 Streptomyces phytophilus
GCCGCCGTTGTACGCGCCCTCGATGTCGGTGTCGAGCCGGTCGCCGACGACCAGCGGCCGCCGCGCCCCCGTCCTGATGACCGTCTCCCGGTGCATCGGCGGCTGCGGCTTCCCCGCCACCCGCGGCTCGGCACCGGTGGCCAGCCGCACCACCTCCAGCGCCGCGCCGTTGCCCGGCGCGATGCCGCGCGGGGTCGGAATCGTCAGGTCGGCGTTCGACGCGAACCACGGCACCCCGCGCTGCACCGCGAACGCCGCCTCCATCAGCCGCCCCCACGGCATCGCAGGACCGCCGTGCCCCTGCACCACCGCCGCCGGCTCGTCGTCCGCCGACTCCACGGCCACGAGCCCGTGCTCCAGCAGCGGCCCGTACAGCCCCTCCCCGCCGACCACCAGCACCCGCGACCCCGGCGGCACCGCCTCGGCCACCAGCCGCGCCACCGCCTGCGCCGAGGTGATCACGTCCGCCGGCTCCGCGGGCACGCCCATCGCCGTCAACTGCCCGGCGACGGTGGCCGCGGGGCGGGAGGCGTTGTTCGTGACGTACGCCAGGCGCATGCCGCGCGCCCGGGCGCCGGCCAGCGCACCGGCGGCGTGCTCGACGGCCGCACCGCCGATGTAGACGACGCCGTCGAGGTCCAGCAGCGCCGTGTCGTACGCCGTGCACAGCGGCTCCGCACAGGCGTCGGTGCGGGTCCTGACGGGCTGGCTGATCACGGCGGCGACTCCTCGGACGGGCGATATCCAAGCCTCGATCATCGCGCATCGGCCGCGGCGCATACGATCCGGTCCATGCAGCGTTCACCCGGTCTCGACCTCCGCCCCTTCCGGGGGCTGCGCTACGCGCCGTCCCGGGTGCGCAGCCTCGCCGCCGTCACGTCCCCGCCGTACGACGTCGTCGTCAGACCCGACGGGCTGCACCACCTGGAGACCGCCGACCCGTACAACATCGTCCGCCTCATCCTCCCCCAGGCCGCGGACGCCGCCGGCCGCCACCGCCTCGCCGCCGACACCCTGCGCCAGTGGCGGGCGGAGGGCGTGCTCGTACCCGACCCGCGGCCCGCGCTCTACGTGTACGAGCAGCGCAGGGGCGAGCTGCTGCAACGCGGCGTCATCGGGCTGCTGGCGCTCAGCGAGCCGGCGGAGGGCGTGGTGCTGCCGCACGAGGACGTGATGGAGGAGATCGTCGCCGACCGCGCGGGCCTGATGCGCGAGACCGCCGCCAACCCCGAGCCGCTGCTGCTGTCCTACCGCAGCGGCGGCGCGGCCACCGGCACGGCGGGCGTCGTCGCCCGCACCACGGCGCTCACCCCGCTGCTGGCCACGACGACGGAGGACGGCTTCGCGCACCGGCTGTGGGCGGTGACGGACCCGGCGGAGATCGCGGCCGTACGCGCGGACCTGGCCCGGCGGCAGGCGCTCATCGCGGACGGACACCACCGCTGGGCGACGTACCTGCGGCTACGGGCCGAACACCCGGCGCCGCCGGGCGAGCCGGGACCGTGGGACTACGGGCTGGTCCTGCTCGTCGACACGGCCCGCCACCCGCTCGTCGTCCGCGGCATCCACCGCGTCCTGCGCACGCTCCCGCCCGCCGCCGCACTGCGCCACCTCGACGGCAAGGCCCGCGTCCGGCCGCTCGACGTCACGCTGCCCGCGGCACTGACGGCGCTGGAGGAGACACCGGGCAACGCCTTCCTCCTGGCGGGCGCGGACGGCCTGCACCTGGTCGACCGCCCGGACCCGGACCTGCTGGCCCGCACGGTGCGCACCGACCTCCCGGAGGCGTGGCGCACCCTGGACGCCACCGTGCTGCACGCCACGCTCATCGAGCACGTCTGGCAACTCCCCGACGACCCCGGGCACATCGGCTACGTCCACGAGGCCGCTGCCGCCGCCGCCCAGGCGGTGCGCCTGGGCGGGACGGCGGTGCTGATGAAGCCGGTGCCGGAGGACCTCGTACGGGAACTTGCGCGGGACGGCGTGACGATGCCGCGCAAGTCCACGTCGTTCGGCCCGAAGCCGGCCACGGGGCTGGTGCTGCGGGCGCTGGACCTGGGGTGAGTCAGGGGCGGGCGTCGTCGTCGCCCGCGGGGTCGTCGTCGGTGAAGTCGACGTCGCTCACCCCCGGGTCGTCGGCCTTCCCGCCGACAGCAGCCGACTCCTGTACGCCGGCCTCGCCCGCCTCGTCATCCGCCTCCGGATCGAGGGCGTCGGTGAACTCGACGCCGTCCAGCTCGGCCAGCCGGTCGGAGGCGTCCGTGAGCCCTTCGTGGTCGGCCTCGACGGCCTTTGCGAACCACTCGCGCGCGTCCTCCGCACGGCCGACCTCCAGCAGGGCGTCGGCGTAGGCGTACCGCAGCCGCGCGGTCCACGGGTGCACACCGGTCGACGCCAACTCCGGGCTCTGCAAGGTGACGACGGCGGCATCGGGCTGCCCCAGGTCGCGCCGCGCCCCGGCGGCGACGAGCCGCATCTCGACCTGCCCGGCCTTGTCCAGCCGCTGCACCTCGGGCTCACCGGCCATCGCCAGCGCCCGCTCCGGCCGCCCCATACCCCGCTCGCAGTCGGCCATCACCGGCCACAGGTCGGGACGCCCGCTCATCCGCCGCGCGGCCCGGAACTCGGCCAGCGCCTCCTGATAGCGCTCCGTGTGGTACGCGGCGAAGCCGGCGGCCTCCCGCACGGCCCCGACGCGGGACGCGAGCCGCAGCGCCACCTTCGCGTGCTCGTAGGCCCTGGGAGCGTCCTCGTCGAGCAGCCGGGCGACCATGACGAGGTTCTTGGCCACATCATCGGCAAGCGTCTTGGGCAGGCTCAGCAACTCCTGCCGCACGGCCTTGTCGATCTCCATCCCGGTGACGTCCTCGGGGATGGACAGCCGCCGCACAGGCGGCCGCTCCCCCTCGCGCCGAGGCGCCCGCCGGTCATCACGCCGCTCGAACCGCGCCCCACGCCCTGACCCGTCACGCCGGGGCGCACGGGAACGGTCATCGTCACGACGCGGGCCACGGGGACGGTCGTCATCACGGCGGAAATCGCGACGAGGCCGATCGTCATCGCGACGCGGGCCACGGGGACGGTCATCGTCACGACGGAAGTCACGCCGCGGCCGATCGTCACCACGCCCGAAGTCGCGCCGGGGCCGATCGTCGTCACGACGCGGGCCACGAGGACGGTCGTCATCACGCCGGAAATCACGGCGCGGACGCTCATCGTCACGACGCGGCCCACGGGGACGGTCGTCGTCACGGCGGAAATCGCGACGAGGCCGATCGTCACCACGCCCGAAGTCACGCCGCGGACGGTCATCGCCACGGCCGGAGTCACGCCGCGGACGGTCGTCATCACGACGCGGCCCACGGGGCCGGTCATCATCACGCCGAAAATCACGCCGCGGACGGTCATCGTCGCGCCGGGGACGGTCGTCACCACGGCCGAAATCACGCCGGGGCCGGTCGTCATCACGCCGGAAGCGGGGCGACCGGTCGTCTCCACGCCGATCGTCGTCGCGACGCGGCCCGCGCGGACGGTCGCCGTCACGGCGGAAGTCGCTCCGGGGGCGGTCGTCATCACGACGCGGCCCACGGGGCCGGTCATCATCACGACGGAAGTCACGCCGCGGACGGTCATCCTGCCCCCGCGGTCCACGCCCCTGCCGATCCCCGTCCGTACGACGCGGACCTCCGCGACGCTCTGCGTCCCGACGGTCGAAACCACGCCCGTCACCGTCACGACGCCGGCCGCGGCCGTCGCGGTCCTCGTCACGCCGGTCAGGCTCGTTGGTGGTCATCACTACGCTCCTCTAACTCCGGATATCCCGGAACGAAAACAAAAAGGACCTGTGGTCCCAGCGCTCACGCTGGGACCACAGGTCCTCAATAATTGTTCGGCGGTGACCTACTCTCCCACACGGTCCCCCATGCAGTACCATCGGCGCGGACGGGCTTAGCTTCCGGGTTCGGAATGAGACCGGGCGTTTCCCCAACGCTATGACCACCGAAACCCTCAAAGGGTCAGCGAACAAGCACACTCTTCAGTTAAGTGAACAAACTCAAGCCAACCCGACAACAATGGTTTGTTGTCTGGGAACA
>NZ_JACBXC010000519.1 GCF_013870535.1 Streptomyces phytophilus
AAGGGCGGCCGCCCCCGCTGGGTCCGGCCGCCCTCCTCTTCGGGCTACGGGCCTTACTTGCCCTTCGCCGCTTCCTTGAGCTTGGAGCCGGCCGTGACCTTCACGCTGTAGCCAGCGGGAATCTGGATCGGCTCGCCGGTCTGCGGGTTGCGGGCGGAGCGCGCCTTGCGGTGGGTGCGCTCGAAGGTCAGGAAGCCGGGGATGGTGATCCTCTCGTCGCCCTTGCTGACGACCTCCCCGGCGACCTCGGCGAGGGCGGCCACCACGGCGTCGGCGTCCTTGCGGGTCACCTCGGCGCGCTCTGCGATCGCGGCCACCAGCTCACTGCGGTTCATATCTGTCTCCCGTGTTTTCTTGCCATTGAGGCGTGAGATCAATGCCGATGCTGCCAGGACCCGCTGACAGTCCCCGAAACCGGGTCCCATGACAGCGCCTCGCGCCCGACTACGCATCCTGCCCTCACCTGCGGCGGAAACGCCAATCCGGCGCCCTGGCGCGTCGTCCGCCGCAGCCCGTCCATCCGCACACTTATGACGTACGCGCGGCCCGAAAGCCAGCCGACGCGCCGGGGCCGGGCCCGTTCCCACGCGGCGTGCCGGGGCGGTTACGCCCCGGTGGTGGGCGGCGCCGTGACGCCCGCGGCCTGGGCGGCGTCGCGGACGGCGTCGGCGACCGTGGGGGCCACCCGGTCGTTGAAGACGCTCGGGATGATGTAGTTCGGGTTCAGCTCGTCACCGTGTACGACGTCGGCGATGGCGCGGGCCGCGGCGATCATCATCTCGGAGTTGACGGTCCGCGAGTGCGCGTCGAGCAGGCCGCGGAAGACGCCCGGGAAGACAAGCACGTTGTTGATCTGGTTCGGGAAGTCGCTGCGGCCGGTGGCGACGACGGCGGCGTGCTCGCGGGCGGCGGCCGGGTCGACCTCGGGGTCGGGGTTGGCCAGCGCGAAGACGATGGCGTCGGGCGCCATGGCGGCGACGTCGCCGCCGTCGATGACGTCGGGGGCGGAGACGCCGATGAAGACGTCCGCGCCGCGCACGGCGTCCTTGAGCGTGCCGGTGAGGCCGTCGCGGTTGGTGTTCTCCGCGATCCAGCGCAGCGCGCTGCCGGGTGCGGCGTCGACCAGGTCGGCGCGGCCGGAGTGGACGACGCCGTTGATGTCGGCGACGACGGCGTGCTTGGCGCCGGCGTCGATCAGCAGCTTGAGGATGGCCGTGCCGGCGGCGCCGGCGCCGGACATCACCACGCGCACGTCGGCCAGTTCCTTGCCGACCACCCGCAGCGCGTTGGTGAGCGCCGCGAGCACGACGATGGCGGTGCCGTGCTGGTCGTCGTGGAAGACGGGGATGTCCAGCGCCTCGCGCAGCCGCGCCTCGATCTCGAAGCAGCGGGGAGCGGAGATGTCCTCCAGGTTGATGCCGGCGAAGCCGGGGGCGATGGCCTTGACGATCTCCACGATGGCGTCGGTGTCCTGGGTGTCCAGGCACAGCGGCCAGGCGTCGATGCCGGCGAAGCGCTTGAACAGCGCCGCCTTGCCCTCCATCACCGGCAGCGCGGCCTTGGGGCCGATGTTGCCCAGGCCCAGGACGGCGGAGCCGTCGGTGACGACCGCGACGCTGTTGCGCTTGATGGTCAGGCGGCGGGCGTCCTCGGGGTTCTCGGCGATCTGCATGCAGACGCGGGCGACGCCGGGGGTGTAGATCATCGAGAGGTCGTCGCGGTTGCGGATCGGGTGCTTGGACTGCATCTCGATCTTGCCGCCGAGGTGCATGAGGAACGTACGGTCGGAGACCTTGCCGACGGTGACGCCCTCGATGCCGCGGAGCTTTTCGACGATGGAGCGCGCGTGGTCCGTGGAGGCGGCGGCGATGGTGACGTCGATACGCAGCCGCTCGTGGCCGGAGGCGGTGACGTCGAGGCCGGTGACGCTGCCGCCGGAGGACTCCACGGCGGAGGTGAGCTGGCTGACGGCGTTGCCGCCCGCGGGCACCTCCAGCCGGACCGTGTTCGAGTAGGAGACGCTTGGCGCCGTTGCCATGGCCGTGTGTTCCCTCTTGTGTGGTGAAGCCACGGGGCGCGACACGCCCCGCTGCGGATCGGATCGATGGTCGCACCTACCGGGCGGTATCCGGAAACCCTCCGGAAGGCGGAATTACTTTTCCACAGGACGGGAAGGCGGGCAACGCGGGTCCGGGGGCGCGGGAAGGGCGCGAAAAAGGCGACGGGCCGGGTGCGCGGCACTGCTGCCGCACACCCGGCCCGTCACAAGCCTGGTGGCACCGACCCGCCAGCTCGCCTCGCGGCAAGTGGGCGCTCGAAGCGCCTAAGGTTGGGCCCGGGGGCATGGATCGGGCCGGTGCCACTGCCAGGCTAACAAACCATCCCCGCAAGGCCATTCCCGTCTCGGCGGCCCCTGTGGCTTCCGCGGCTCCCGGACTACGGACGCAGCAGGTCGGGGACGCCTTCGGGATCCGGAAGATCCGGCGCCGTGGCGACGACCGTCAGCCGCTGCGTCGCCCGGGTGAGGGCCACGTACAGCACCCGCAGGCCCGCCGGCGACTCGTCGGCCATCTCCGCCGGCGAGAGCACCACCGTGGCGTCGTACTCCAGCCCCTTGGCCTCCAGGCTGCCCAGCACCACCACGCGCTCCCCCAGGTCCCCCAGCCGCCCGCGGGCCTCCTCCCGGCGGCCCATCGGCACCACGACGCCCACCGTGCCGTCCACGTCCGCGAGCAGCCGCCCGACCTCCGCGCGCACCGTGTCGTACGGATCCGCCCCCGCCGCCGCGAACCGCGGCACCACCCCGGTCGAGCGCACCGCCTCCGGCGGCTCGGTGCCGGGCATGGCCAGCGCCAGGACCCGGGAGGCGACCTCGGCGATCTCCGCCGGGTTGCGGTAGTTGACGGTCAGCGTGAAGCGGCGCCGCGGCCGGGTGCCCAGCGCCTCCGTACGCGCCGCGGCCGCCTCCTCCGGATCCGGCCACGAACTCTGCGCCGGATCGCCCACGACCGTCCACGTCGCGTGCCGCCCGCGGCGGCCCACCATCCGCCACTGCATCGGCGTCAGGTCCTGCGCCTCGTCGACGATGACGTGCGCGTACTCCTGCCGCTCCTCGTCGCGCCGCCGCGCGGCGGTGGCGGTGCGCTCCCCGTACGTCGTCAGCTCCTCCAGGCCCGTCAACTGGTCCAGCGGGTCCAGCTCCCGCTGCCTCGCCGGCTTCGCCGGCGCGCCGAGGAGCACCCGCAACTCGTCCAGCAGCGCCACGTCGTGCACGGTCAGCCCGTCGCGGGCCAGCGAGCGGGCGACGCCGCGGACCTCCCCGGGGTTCAGCACGCGCCGCGCGAAGCCCGCGAGCCGCCGCTCGTCGGCGAGCGCCGCGAGCACGCCCCGCGGCGTCAACTCCGGCCACCAGGCGTCGAGGAAGGCGAGGAAGTCGTCCTCGGTGGAGATGTCCTCGTCGAACGCCGCCCGCGCCTCCGCGGCCAGCTCCGGGTCGTCGTAGCGCGGCCGGGCCCCGGACTTCTGCCACAGCGCGTCCAGCAGGAACCGGCGGGCCCTGGCCCGCAGCAGGTTCACCGGCGCCGTACCGCCGAGCACCGCCTGCCGGACGCGCCGCAGCTCCCGCCCGTCCAGCTCCACCCGGGCACCGAACGCCACCACCCGCAGCCGCTGCGGCACCTCCCCCACCGTCAGCGCCCCGCGCGCCGCCCGGCGCAGCACCCGCACCATCCGCGCCGAGCCCTTGACCCGGGCCACACGCGGCCTGTCGTACAGCGTCGCCTCCGCACCCTCGACGAGCGAGCCCACCGCGCGGATCGCGACCTGCCCCTCCTCGCCGAGCGACGGCAGCACGCCCTCGGTGTACGCCACGAGCAGCGGCGTCGGGCTGACGACGAGGATCCCGCCCGCGTACCGCCGCCGGTCCTGGTACAGCAGGTACGCGGCCCGGTGCAGCGCCACCGCCGTCTTGCCGGTGCCGGGCCCGCCCTCGACCTCCGTGACGGAGGCGGCGGGCGCGCGGATGACGGTGTCCTGCTCCGCCTGGATGGACGAGACGATGTCGCGCATCGCGTGCGTACGGGCCCGGCCC
>NZ_JACBXC010000052.1 GCF_013870535.1 Streptomyces phytophilus
TGCTGCGCGAGGCCCGCTGCCCCGTGGTCCTCGTACCGGCCCGGTAGGACACAGCCGACCGCCGGGTGCGGACCGGCCTCGTCCCGGGGGCCGACAGTCCCTCCGGGACGACGACCATCGGACCGGCCCGAAGGCCCTCTTCAGTCCATCCCAGCCGCCCCGGGCCGCGGGAGATTGAAAGCGAACAGACCGAACAGACCGAACGGACACCGGGCTTCACACCAAGGGAGCGGAACCATGGCAGTGCACCAGCAGCCCCGACGGCGCTTCGACTTCCACCTGCCGCAGCGGCGTACGGCGCGCTCGACGGACGGGACCAAGGCGACCACCGAAGCGACCACCACCCCGGCGGTGGGCTACGTCCTCGCCGGCATCCGGCTGATCACCGGCTTCGTCTTCCTGTGGGCCTTCCTCGACAAGACCTTCGGCCTCAGCTACTCGACGCCGGGCAACGGCGCCTGGATCGACGGCGGCTCGCCCACCGAAGGCTTCCTCGGCGGCGTGGCTGTCGGCCCGATGGAGGACACCTTCCACTCCTGGGCCGGCGACGCCTGGGCCGACTGGATGTTCATGCTCGGGCTCCTCGGCATCGGCCTCGCGCTCGTCCTCGGGGTGGCGCTGCGGTTCGCCGCGGTGGCGACCACCGTGATGATGGCCCTGATGTGGGTCGCCGAGTGGCCGCCGGCCAAGCACCTGTCGGACGGTTCGCCGAGCATGTCGACCAACCCGCTGATCGATTACCACGTCGTCTACGCGGTCGTCGCCATCGCCCTCGCCGTCACGTACGCCGGCAACACCTGGGGCCTCGGGCGCGCGTGGGCGAAGCTCCCCTTCGTCCGCGACCACCGCTCGCTCCAGTGACCGGATGGCACGGGAAACGGTCCGGGCACCCGCCGCGGTGCCCGGACCGACCGGCACGCCCGGGACCCGCCGCGCCGCCGTCCTCACCCCGCCGAGGCCGCGCGGCGCGCGGCGGTGCCCGGCTCCCTCAGAGGGGCTGTTGCCACCACAGCCCTCCCCACCGTGCTCCGCTGAATGCGGCCACGAGCACTACGCTCTCGCCGATCGGACGGCCGCCGTGCCGTGGCGGGCCGTTGGGGAGCCGGGGAGGGCACGAGGAGGGGGAGTGGTGGTGCCGGAGGCTGGCGTGGAAGGGATCGTGGTCGACGGCCGGTATCGGTTGGCCGAGCAGATAGGCGTCGGTGGGGTGGGCGAGATCCGGCGGGCACGTGACTCCGATCGGGGCGACGAAGTCGCCGTGCAGTTGCTTCCTGTAGCCGTTGGGGTAGGCCAGGCCGCGCAGGCTCGCTTCGACCGCGCTGCCGACGTGCTGGCCGGGCTGGACAGCCCGTACCTGACCTCCGTGCGGGGCCACGGGACCACTGACCTGGCCGGCCGGGTCGGCTGCGGCTATCTCGTGTTGGAGCCGCTGACCGGTCGCCCCCTCGGGGAGTTACAGGCCGAGAAGGGCCGTATCGGCTGGCGCCAGGCGATGGCCGTGGCAGAGCAGGTGTGCACCGCGCTGGCCGCGGTTCACGCCGCCGGGTTGGTGCACGGCAGCCTCCAGGCCGCGAGCTTGCTGATCGACGACGCCGATGCGGAGGCCGTGGCGGTGACCGTCCTGGACGCGGGGCTCACCGACTTCGCGCCGGCCGCGGACGAGGAAGCAGGCGTGCCGGCCACGGGCAGGGTGCTGTACCTCGCGCCGGAGCGTCGCGATGGTGCACCGGCCATACCGGCAGGTGACCTGTACGCGGTCGGATCCCTGCTGTACGAGCTGCTGGCCGGTCGTCCGCCGTATACCGGCACGGTGGCCGAGGTGGTGGAGCAGCACCGGGAGAGCCTGCCGCTGCGGCCCAGCCGCGTGCGTGAGCTACCGGTCGAGGTGGACGACAGGGCCGGGGACGCCGGCGGCGGGTTCTGGTGGCCGGTGCTGCGCTGCTTCTTACGGTCGGCGGTGTGGCCGGCTACCTGGGGCTGACCGCCTACGACCAGGCCGAGGTGGAGCGTGCGGTCGATCGTGCGGTGCAGGAGTTGAACTCCAGCCCTTCGAACCGTGAGGTGTCGCTGGCTGAGGCGGCCGAGCGGGCCCTGGACCGGGAAAGCGGCTGGCTTCGGCTACGTACCTCGGACGCTCGCCCTACGCCCTTCAGCGGTCCGGAGGGCGAAGCTGTGGTCATCGAGGTCACCAACCTTCTCGGGCAGCATCCTGTGTGCCTGCGTATCGCCGAGGTGGTCGGGCCGGCGCTGACTGCCCGGTACAGCTCTGGCGGCTGCTGACCGCGGCCGGCTGGTGTGGTCAGCTCACGTCGATGTTGAGGTGGAGGTTCGGGTCCTGTTCGGCGCGGGTCTCGGTCGGCGCGTCCGTACCGGACAGGGGAACGGCCTCGGCGGTGGTGACCGGCGTGGCCTGGACGAGCATGTGCTCGATTCGTTCGATGCTTCTCGCGTACTCGTCGAAGACCGCTGCCAGCTCCTGCGGTGTGCCGGAGGCCGCGGGGTCGCGGCCTTTCTGCGCGGCGATCTGTCCTGGGCAGTCGCCGAGGGTGTCCTTCCCCACCGTCACGGGGGGCAGTTGGCCGTGCTTGCCGGTGGTGGCGCCGGTTCCCAGGGAGAACGTCAGCTTCGCCCGCGCCGGGGTGGTGTCGTTTCCGGCGGTGAAGCCGGAGACGCCGACCTTTACCGGAGTGTCCCAGCGGAACTGCTTTCTTGCCGGGTTGACGAAGGCGGCGTCGCACACCATGCGGTGCCAACCGGTCAGGTCGAGTCCGTAGTCCAAGCCGGGTGAGATCCGGTTCAGGCTCATCCAGCCGGCGGCGCTCACGGACCCGTCTTTGTGCAGGTAGACCTGGCCCGTGATGGCGCCGTAACCCCACGGCTCTTCGCGCTGGTTCGGCAAGCTCCCACCGAAGCCGCTGCCTGTGCCGTCCCACCAGGGGATAGAGACGCTGGTATGGATACGCCTTCCGCCGGGGTTGCCGAACTGCAGCTTCTTCGCCGCTTCGAGTTCCTTGCGTATCGGGTGCCCGGTGCCTATACCGATGAACGCCTCGAAGGGGAAAATGCCCGCGAGGTCCATGTCGCCGACTCTCGGCTGCTGGTCATCGGTCTCGATGATGTCGAGGTCGACGAGCATCGCGTAGGTACTCAGCCGCCCGTCTGCGAGCCGCCACTTGGGGAGCATCTGCCGGATGTCGGAGGGTTCCAGATCCGGCCGTTCCGCCAGGATGGTGGCGATCAGGCCGCTGATGAGGGGTGCACTGAAAGAGGTGCCGCTGTTGGTGCCGTAGCCGCCGCCCAGCCAGGCGTGCATCAGATGTGCACCGGGGGCGAGGATGTCGATGTCGCTGCGGAGGGGAGAGCACTCCCATCGCTTGCCGTCCGCGCGGTACGCGCCGACGGAGATGACGGAGTCGACGATCGCCGGTGACCAGGGGTGGTTGGTCCCCCGTGCACAGTTCGTGCCGGGACCGTTGTTGCCCGCTGCCGCGACCACGACGACGCCGGCCTCCTCGGCGTAGGCCGATGCGGCCCTCAGGCTGTCGGGGCACCCGGAAAGTTCTGGGCCGTTACAGGACGTGCCGGCGGAGATGTTGATGATGTCCGCACCGTGGTCAACCGCCCAGATGATGCCCTCGACCAGGTCTGCCGCCTTCGCGTCTTCGCCGAGGGCGACCGGCATGATCTCCGCCCCCGGTGCCACGCCTGGGATGTCCCCGGCGGGCTGGCCGACGATCAGGGAGGAGGTGGCCGTGCCGTGCAAGGTGGGCGTGGAGATGCCGGTGCCGTCACCGGTGATGCTGGCACCTTCCTCCACCGCGCCCTTGAGCGATGGGTGGGTGGCATCGACCCCGCCGGATTCGACCATGGCGACGGTGATGCCCTCACCGCGTGGATCGCCGGGCAGCCGGTCGAATTCCATAGCATCCCTCTGCCACAGCACGTTCGTCGGAGTGGAGCCAGCCGGCGGATCGTCGCCGTCCGTGGTGGTGATCC
Source organism: Streptomyces phytophilus (assembly GCF_013870535.1). Classification (GTDB taxonomy): domain Bacteria; phylum Actinomycetota; class Actinomycetes; order Streptomycetales; family Streptomycetaceae; genus Streptomyces; species Streptomyces phytophilus. The sequence continues at coordinate 3,997 of NZ_JACBXC010000052.1, forward strand.
GATGGTTGACCGAGGCGGAGATGACGTCGGGATCCGACCAGGTCTTCTCGATCTCACGGCGGGCCGCGGCGCCCGAGTCGACCGGGATGCGCTCCACGGTCGGTGAGTTGTTCTCCGGGTCCTCCGGTAGGTGGTCCTGGCGGATGACCACCACTTCCTGCAGCGGACCTACCGGCTCGTCGGCTTCCGGCTCCGGCGCCTGCACCGTGGCGGTGGACGCCTTGGAGAAGGCGCCGGCAGCGGTCACCGCAGACACCGCGAACTCCTGGCGGCCACCCTCGGGGCGCGGGGGCAGGCCCAGTGTGCAGGTCTGCGCGCAGATCGCGGCGGGCACGTCCATCTGCGATCGGCCGTCGTCGATCCGGTAACGGCTGATCCTCTTCACCGGCCGCCACTGCAACCGCACATGCCCGTCCTGAACGGCCGCGGACAGCGCCGGCATCCGGATCGACGGGTCCAGCTCGGCCTGCTGACCGCCGTCACCCCTGCGGGGATCGGTGGCCTTCTCCCAGAAATCGCCGCTGGAGCACGAGGCCAGTAACACCATGACGCCGGCGACGCTCGTCAGCGCGCGTACCGATCTTCCCTGCACCGCACACCTGTTCCCTCCTCCCCGTGGCCAACGTCGGCGCCGCTGACCATACCCAGCCCCACCTACGACAGAAAGCCAAGGTGAGGCCCTTGCCGGAGGAATTGTCTTCCGGTGCAGGTAGTGTGATCAGGGTTATGCCGCAAGAGGCAAGTCACCTCAGGGATGCGAAGTGACGCATAGGCTGAGAGGGCATGGCTGGAAGTCCTCGGGGAACAGCGGTGAATGGAATTTCCGTAGCGAGTCGTGGTCACCCCAAGCTTGATCACGGAGGAGATCATCGGCGCACTCCGCCTGGCAGGGCGGGACAACATCGCCCAGGGCCTGCGCCATCACGGACGGGACATGACCCGGCCGCTTGCAACTCTCGGACTCACGTGAGCACACCCGACCGATCGCGAGAACGACGGAGCCCTGCCACCAACGCCCCCTTGAGGGTCTACCGCACCCCGTCGCAGGACCGACTGTGACGGGCGCTTCTCGCCTCGCCGGAGCCGGGCACCTTTCGCTGTGAGACAGCACACCCCGGCGGCACCGTCATGTCCAAGCCATAGCTCGTCGCACGGTTACGTGCCCCGTTGACACCTAGCCGGTCTTACCGGTTGTTTAGGAACATGGGAAGACATGTGAAGTGTGCGTGGATTCGCTGGGTAGTCGTTGCGGTCTCGTTATCGACGGCTGCGTGCAGTGCGGATGACGAGGCCGAGCCGAAGGCATCTCTGCAGACGGCGTCCGCACCCAGTTCCACGGTGAACTCTCCCTCCGTCGCCCCGGGCCCGTCCTCGTCCGCCAAGTCGCCCATCCCTGACGCGTTCACCGGCGAGTGGCAGGCCCACAACACGCTCCTCGACATCCGGCCTGACGGCAGCGGCTCCTTCGGGTGGCGGGATTACAGCAACACGGAGGCGATCGCGTTCATCGACCTTGAACTGGAATTGCACGTCGCCGGTGACAGCCTCGCGGGCAAGGTCACCCGCAGCAACTCCAGTGACATCCGCGAGGGGGCAGCCGTGCAGGTTGAACCATTCAAGCCCAAGCCTCATGTGCTCCAGATCCGGGTGGAGGGCAGTTCCACGACCCGTGTCTGCGACACCGCCAAGGTCACCCCACCCAGCTTCTGCGGCGCCTGAACGCATGCTCCAGCGCTCGCTTCATCAGGTCCATGAGATGTCGATGGACCCTTCGGCAGCAGATCGAGGTTGTGAGCGGAGGTACCGGTAGACCGGGCTTTCCGCAGCGACGCCCACGTGGCGGCTGCACAAGCAGGGGCATGGCGGGCTGCGAGGGGTGGTAAACGGTGGCGCGATGCGGATGCTGACACCGGTGACGTCTGCCGCGTACTCGTGGGGCCAAGGTTTGATGGTGTGCGTAACTGCGGTGGTCAATCGATGAGCGGTGTTCGGTTGTCGTCAGGGCGGGTATGGGCGGCTTGGGCTGAAGGGGTGCGGCAAGTGGACCATTCACACGACGAAGTGGCGGGGACGTCAGTGGGCCGGTTGTCGTTGGCCAGCGGCAAGGAGGTCCTGTTCGAGGTGATGCCGAATGCCGTGCCTGCGTCGGGTGAGGGGCCGGTGAAGGCGGGGCGGGTGACGGATGCCGTGCGGGAGGTGCCGCGGTCGTTGCTTGAGGCTTTGGCACCGGTGCAGGAGATGGCAGGAGCGGTGGCAGCGCAATTACGGCAGGCGGGGCCGGCTGAGGTCGAGGTGGAGTTCGGGGTGGACCTCTCGGCTCAGGCCGGCGTGATCGTCAGCAAGGGTGGTGCGGCGGCGCATCTGAAGGTCCGGCTGCTGTGGCAGGCAGGGGCAGGCGACAACGTGCGAGGGGGGTAGGCCAGTGGCGGGCGGGGCTCCGACAGGGGCTGACGGTGGGGCTTCGGACCCTGTCAGTGTCGATCCTGCAAGCATGGGCGTCGGGGGTTCTTGGATGCCGGCGGGGGTGGCGCAGGTCCTGGCTGGGGACGGCCGGGTGGTGGGTGCAGGGTTCCTCGCCGGTGAGGGCCTGGTTGTCACATGCGCCCATGTGGTACTCGCTGCCGGGAGTGGTGCGGGCGGCCAGGTCGCGCTGCGTTTCCCGCACCTGATGGCTGAGGCCATAGTTGAGGGCACAGTGTCGGCTGAGGCTTGGCGGCCTCAGGAGGCTGAGGACGTGGCGGCCGTCCTGCTGGAGCACGTGCCCGACGGCGCCCGCGCAGCGGCGATTGGCTCGGCAGCCGGGTGCTCGGGGCATCGAATCTCCTCGTTCGGGTTTCCCTCTCAGGCTCCGGAGCACGGACATTTCGGCTACGGCGTGGCGGGTGATCTCCTTCCGAGCCGGGCGGCGGGCATGCTGCTCCAGTTGACGGGTGCCAATGACCTGACGACCGGATTCTCCGGCGGTCCGGTGACGGACGAGGTGACCGGTCTGGTGATCGGCATGGTCACCTCAATCTCTCCTGGGGACAGGTACCGCCGGGGGCAGGGCATCGCCTACGCGATCACCGCCGAGGTGCTGCGTGAGCTGGTGCCGGGGTTGGCAGAACGGGCGGTGTACCCGTATCGGGGTCTGGAGCCGTTCACGGAACGGGATGCCGCCTGGTTTCATGGTCGGGACGCGGCGGTGGACAGTGTGGTGGAGCGGTTGCGGCGTCAGCGGTTGCTTTTGCTGCTCGGGCCATCAGGGGCGGGTAAATCCTCCCTCGTCCAGGCCGGGTTGCTCCCTGCTCTTGCAGGTGGCCGGCTGCCGAGCAGTGACCGCTGGGCCCGGGTGCTGACCCGCCCCGGCCAGAATCTGACGGCGGAACTGGAACGGGCCGGTCTGCCCGGCGCAACGAGTGACGGACTCGGATCAGCGGTGGGACGTCGCCTCGCGGCCGAACCGGCCTCGACCCGTCTCCTCTTGGTGATCGATCAGTTCGAGGAACTGCTTACGCAACCACCCACCGCCGGCCCCTCGCCCGACCCGCCTCCGACAACCATCGACAACCTGCTCGCCACCGTCGACGCACATCCCGCGCTCAGCGTGATCCTCATAGTGCGCAACGACTTCTACCCCCGCTTTGCGGAGGTATCTCCTCACTTATTGGAGTCCGCCAGGCCGGGGACTGTGGACCTCCCCGCCCGGCTTACCTTTCCCGAACTCCACGCGATTATCACCCAACCGGCGTTGGACGCGGGAGCCCGCTTCGAAACGGGACTGCCGGAACGCATCATCGAAGACCTCCGCACCGCCGATCCGGACTTTCACACCAACGCGGCTCTCCTGCCGCCTCTCCAACTTGCCCTCGCCCAGCTATGGGAACGCCGCACCGACGGCCGCCTCACGCACCAGTCGTATCAGCACATCGGTGAGGTCACCGGCAGCCTTACCGCTTGGTGCAACAACGCCCTGAGCCACATGCCCCCCGGGCACCGTCCCACCGCTCAGCGCCTCCTGACCGCCTTGGTCCGCCCGGCCGACGAGACTCTCGGCATCCCCGCCACCCGTCAACTGGTCCCCCTTGCCAGGCTCCGGGCCCTGACCGCCGGACTGGCACCGGACGCGGTCTTCGACGAGGTCGTCGCCGCATTGAGCCAGGACCGCATCATCACCGCCAGGACGGTTCCGCGGATCGACGGCCAGCCCGGCGAGCCCACCGCGGAACTCATCCACGACGCTCTCATCCGCGACTGGGGCGACCTGCGCGAATGGATTGCGCGCGACCACCGTTTCCAGACCTGGCTGCACCGCACAACCGAGCAGAACAGACGCCACGGCGAAAGCGGCCTGGCCGCAGATCTGCTGGGCGGAACTGCGCTGGCGGAAGGTCAGGAGTGGGCCTCTCAACGCCCACTGCCACCCGAGATCACGCACTTCCTGAGCGTCAGCGAACGCCACCAACAAGCCGTCACCCGACGCGCCCGCCGCCTCAACACCTTCCTGGCCAGCCTGCTCGTCCTGTCACTGATCGCCGCCAGCGTGGCGTTCTGGCAACGCCAGGAAGCCCGCACGGCACAGCGCGGGGCCCAGTCCCGTCAACTTGCCGCCCAGTCCCAGACACTCATCGACACCGCCCCTGACCTTGCATCCCTCATGGCGGTCCGCGCCTATGACCTGGCACCCACGGACGAAGCCCGCGTCAGTCTCTTCCAGGCCGCCGACCTTGAGCTTGCACGCATGCTGAATATCGACGGCAGTTGGGTGGAGTCGTTGGTGTTCAGCCCGGACGGTCGGAATCTTGCCGGTGCCAGCGGGGATGGGAAGGTGCGGCTGTGGAATGTCGCCACGGGCCAACTGGAGACCGAACCTCTCACCGGCCACGACGGCGCCCGGTTCGGGAGTGCCGAATTCACATCGGACGGACAGATCCTCGCCAGCGCCGGTGATGACGGGGCGGTGCGGCTTTGGGATGTCGCTACAGGACAGCAACAAGGCGAACCTCTCACCGGTCATGACGAATCCGTTTGGTCGCTGACATTCAGCCCGGATGGTCAGACGCTTGCCACCGCCAGTGACGACGGGACGGTGCGGCTGTGGGATATTACCGCGGGCCGGCAACAAGGTGACCCTCTCATCGACTCTGACGATTTCATGCGAGCCGCCGAATTCAGCCCGGATGGCCGGACCCTCGCCACCGGTGGAGGGGATGGGACGGTGCGGCTGTGGGATGTCGCCACAGGGCAGCAACAAGGTGAAGCCATCAACGTTCACGACAGCGTTGTCGAGTCGTTGGCGTTCAGCCCGGACGGTCACATACTTGCCAGCGCCAGCGACAACCCCGGCGCCTCATCGGACCTCGGCATCGGCGCCGGCACCGACGTCACCGCCACGGTGAAGCTGTGGGACGTCGCGACAGGCCAGCAGAAGGGCGGCACCCTCACTAACGTGGATCCTGACCGCACCATGGGGTCGCTGGCATTCAGTCCTGACGGTCGAACTCTGGCCACCGGGGAGGACTCGCTCGCCACTGGAGAAGACGGGAGGGTATGGCTGTGGGACGTCGCAACGGGCAAACCACGAGGTGACCCCCTCATCGGCCACGACGGCATGGTGATATCAGTGGCGTTCAGCCCGGACGGCCAGACCCTCGCCACCGGTGGGGAAGACGGGACGGTGCGGCAGTGGAATGTCGCTGTGGGCCGGCAACAAGGTGACACAATCGCCGGGAACACCGAATTCACCCCGCGGGTAGCGTTCAGCCCCGATGGCCAGACCATCGCCGGCATCAGGGAGGGCGACAAGGCGGTGCGGTTGTGGAACGCTGTTACAGGTGAACCACAGGGAGAACCGATCACAGGACACGACGAATCGGTGATGTCATTGGCATTCAGCCCTGATAGCCGAATACTTGCCCTCGGGGGGAATGGCTCGGTGCGGCTGTGGAACCTTGCCGCAGGCCGACAACAACGCAACTTGCTCACCGACTATACCGACGCCGTAGTCTCATCGACGTTTAGCCCGGACAGTCAGACAGTCGCCGCTGTGGGAGCGGACGGAACGATCCGACTGTGGGATGTCGCTTCCGGAAAACAACAAAGCGACGTGCTCACTGACCACATCCCTATCCTGCAGTTGGGGGAGGTGGCGTTCAGTCCGGACAGCCAGACTCTCGCCATCGTCGGTGAAGGTACAGAGGGCATGACCCTGTGGTTGTGGGATGTTGCCACAGGACAATCACGAGGCGACCCTCTCGCTCGCAACGTGTCTCTTGGGTCCCCGTTGGCGTTCAGCCCGGACGGTCAGACCATCGCCACCGTAGGGTCGGACGGAGCGGTGCTGCTGCGGAATGTCGTTACAGGTGAACAACAAGGTGATGTTGTCACTGGCCGAGACCACCCGGTGTCGTCGTTGGCATTCAGCCCCGACGGCCAGACTATCGCTACCGGAGGTGGCGATAGGACGGTGCGGCTGTGGGATGTCGTCACGGGCCAAGCACGAGGCGACCCCTTCATCGGCCACAACGGTATTGTTGAATCGCTGGGGTTCAGCCCCGACGGCCAGACTCTCGTCACTGCCGGACTGGACGGCACAGTGCGGCTGTGGAACTCAAGCATTCCGGGCCCTGAGGAAGCCAAAAAGCAAATCTGCCAGGCTCTCCATCGGGACTTCACCGATACTGAACGTGCCCAATACCTCCAGGGCATGCCCGATACCCCGGTATGCCCCTGAGGGCCGTTCTCGCGGTGAAACTACGTGAGGGTCCGGGCTCGTAGGGCACTTGCTGGCGTTCCACCCGGGCTGCGACGCCTGCCTCGACGTCGTCGGGCGTGCCTAGGAAGTCGACGACCTGGCGGAGGATGACGGTCGCATACACGCGGGTCTGGAGCGTTCCCCGGATCACGGTGGGGATCCACGCGCGGCTGTTCCGCACGGCGCGGTACTGGTCGATGATTTCTTCCTGCACCGGGGCGGTGCCTTCGCTCCTCGGGCGGCATCGACGCCGTCCCACAGGATGGGGCCGTCATCCGGAAGGTAGAGGCCGGACAGGAGCTTGGCCAACCGCTCCTGTTCCGCCTCGGCGGCCTGGGACATCAGCCGGTGGTGGGTCAGCAGGAAACCGCCGGCGTCGTGCACACGGACCTCGGCGGCGGTGTCGGTGAGCAAGTCGCACAGTTTGCCCATGGCGCGGGTGTGCTGCAGCCAGCGGTGGAACGACTCGTACCGGTGCCGGGCGACGGCGAGGGTAGCCCAGGCATTGGGCAGCACCATCACCGCGAGCACCACCATCAGGGCCCAGTGCAGCTGGGTGAACACCCCGGTCATGGGAGCAGAGGTGAGCACGAAGTCGGACGCCGGCTCGCCCCGCTCGACGGATGGCTCACCCGCGCCTTTGAACCCGGTCACCTGGAGTCGACCATCGAGCATCGCTGGGGGCCGGCATCGACCCGCGACTCGTTGTGAGCTGGACGGCGGAAGTGCCGACCCGGCGTGCGGAGGCAGTCGCTCGGAGTATCCGGAGCGAAGGCCGGGATCTATCAGAACCTCGGCCTGAACACCTGATCTACCAGCCCGAACGGCAACTGGCCCGGGTCGAGGCCAAGGTCTGTGTCCAGGGGGGGACTTGAACCCCCACGCCCTAATACGGGCACTAGCACCTCAAGCTAGCGCGTCTGCCATTCCGCCACCTGGACCGGTGGACGCCGCGCGGGCGTGGCCCGCCGCGACGCGGTACACCCTAGCAAACCTGATGGCCGCCGCGATCACCCCGCGGGTTGGGTCGGGGGGTCCGGCGGGGCAGGATGGGGCGTGGACCCCGAATGTGCCAGGGAGGCATCGTGAGCCAGCCGGAGAACGCCCGTGGCGGCACCGTCGAGCGCGCGGAGAACGAGGTCGTCGACCTCTGCCGCGAGCTGATCCGGATCGACACCAGCAACTACGGCGACCACTCCGGGCCGGGGGAGCGGGCCGCCGCGGAGTACGTGGCGGAGAAGCTGGCCGAGGTGGGGCTGGAGCCGGAGATCTTCGAGTCGCACCCCGGGCGGGCGTCGACCGTGGCGCGGATCGAGGGCGAGGACTCCTCGCGGCCCGCGCTGCTCATCCACGGGCACCTCGACGTCGTGCCCGCCAACGCCGCCGACTGGACCCACGACCCCTTCTCCGGCGAGGTCGCCGACGGCTGCGTCTGGGGGCGGGGGGCGGTGGACATGAAGGACATGGACGCGATGACCCTCGCCGTCGTACGCGAGCGGCTGCGCACCGGGCGCAAGCCGCCGCGGGACGTCGTGCTGGCCTTCCTCGCCGACGAGGAGGCCGGCGGGCTCTACGGGGCCCGGCACCTGGTGGACACGAAGCCGGAGCTGTTCGAGGGTGTGACCGAGGCCATCGGCGAGGTCGGCGGCTTCTCGTTCACGGTGAACGAGGAGGTGCGGCTGTATCTCATCGAGACCGCGCAGAAGGGCATGCACTGGATGCGCCTGACGGTCGACGGGACCGCCGGGCACGGCTCGATGACCAACCGCGACAACGCCATCACCGAGCTGTCCGAGGCGGTGGCCCGGCTGGGGCGGCACGAGTTCCCCGTGCGGCTGACCAAGTCCGTACGCGGCTTCCTCGACGAACTCGGCGACGCCCTCGGCGTCGAGCTGGACCCCGAGGACATGGACGCCACCCTCGCCCGGCTGGGCGGCATCGCGAAGATCATCGGCGCCACCCTGCGCAACACCGCGAACCCCACCATGCTCGGCTCCGGCTACAAGGTGAACGTGATCCCCGGGCAGGCCACGGCGCACGTCGACGGCCGCTTCCTGCCGGGGCACGAGGAGGAGTTCCTCGCCGACCTCGACCGGATCCTCGGCCCGCGCGTCCAGCGCGAGGACGTGCACGCGGACAAGGCGCTGGAGACCACCTTCGACGGGGCGCTGGTCGACGCCATGGCGACGGCGCTCAAGGCGGAGGACCCGATCGCCCGCGCCGTGCCGTACTGCCTCTCCGGGGGCACCGACGCCAAGTCCTTCGACGACCTCGGCATCCGCTGCTTCGGCTTCGCGCCGCTGCAGCTGCCGCCCGAGTTGGACTTCGCCGGGATGTTCCACGGCGTCGACGAGCGGGTACCGGTCGCGGGGCTGCAGTTCGGCGTCCGGGTGCTCGACCGGTTCCTCGACGCCTGCTGAGCTGGCACTTCTCGCTGGGCCGGGCGTGTTCGCGGGCGGGTGGCGTACGCCGTCGAATCGGCCACCTGTACCAATCGGACTGAATCGGGTGAATGGCACGATAAGCGCGTAGCTCGATACCTACCTCGTCGTTGCATTGGGTGCGGTCCGCTGCTGGGACCGCACCGTCAATGAGGAGGAAGAATGATCAAGAAGGTTGTCGCCGCGGCGGCCGCCACGGGCGGTCTCATGCTCGCGGGTGCAGGCGTCGCCGCCGCCGACTCGGGTGCTCAGGGCGCTGCCCTGCAGTCCCCGGGCGTGCTGTCCGGCAACGTCGTGCAGGCCCCGATTCACATTCCCGTGAACGCCTGCGGTAACACCGTGAACATCATCGGTCTGCTGAACCCGGCGTTCGGCAACACCTGCATCAACAAGTGACGTTGAACCTCCCGTAAGGGTGTGACCGTACGGCCCCGGAGCGCACAGCAGTGCTCCGGGGCCGGACGGGCTTCTGTACGGGCGGGGCGGGGACGGCCCGCCCGCTCGCGTACCCAGAGCTCAGAAGGCAGGAAAGACCCATGCGACATGTCGCAAGGAAGGGCCTGTTCACCATCGCCGCCGCTGGCGGCATGCTGGTCGCCGTAGGCGCCGCCGCCGCGCAGGCGGACGCGGGCGCCCAGGGCGCCGCGACGAACTCCCCCGGCGTCGGCTCCGGCAACACGGTGCAGGCGCCGGTGAACGTACCGGTGAACGCGTGCGGCAACACGGTGAACGTCGGCGGGCTGCTCAACCCCGCGTACGGCAACACCTGTGTGAACGACGGCGGTGGCACGAAGACCGGCGCAGGCAGCCGGACCGGCGGCCACACCACCGGCGGCGGGGCCCAGGCCCAGGGCCAGTCGTCGCAGTCCCCGGGCGTGCTCTCCGGCAACACGGTGCAGGCGCCCGTGGACGTGCCGGTGAACGCGTGCGGCAACTCCGCCAACGTCGTCGGCGTCGGCAACGCTGTCTTCGGCAACGAGTGCGGCAACGGTGCCACCCCCGACACCCCGAAGCCGCCCAAGCCCGAGGAGCCGCCGACGCCGGAGGAGCCGGACCGGCCCGACCAGCCCGACGAGCCGGACACCCCGGACGAGCCGGACACCCCCGAGCCGCCCGGCACCCCGGACCGGCCCGAGGCGCCCCGGGACCACACCCCGCCGAACCACGAGACGCAGGCCGGCCCGCCCGCCGCGGCCCCGGAGCAGCTCGCGGAGACCGGTTCCGACATCCCGCTGGGGGCACTCGTCCCGCTCAGCGGCGGTCTGCTGCTGGGCGGCGCGGTCCTCTACCGCCGCGCCCGCGCCGCCGC
>NZ_JACBXC010000520.1 GCF_013870535.1 Streptomyces phytophilus
GTCCGGCCGCTTCACGAGCGCCGGCAGATGCGCGTACGTGGACCACCAGCCGCAGCCGATCACGGCGATCCGCGCGCTCATGCCGCCTCCCCGTCGAGCCGGAAGACCCGTTCCGCGGTGCCGTGGAAGAGCGCGTGCCGGTCCGCCTCCGGCAGGTCCGAGATGATCTCGGCGTACGCGTCGACGACGTCGCCGTACGAGCTGTAGAGCCGGTCCACCGGCCAGTTCGTACCGAAGAAGGCGCGCTCCGGGCCGAAGACGTCGACGCATTCCCGCACCCAGGGCCGCAGCGAGCCGACCGTCCAGCGGTGGTCGGCCTGGCCGAGGCCCGAGATCTTCACGACCACGTTCGGCGCGCGGGCGAGGTCGCGCATGGCGGCGCGCCACTGCGCGAAGTAGGCGCGGTCGCGGCGGCGGGGGTAGCCGGCGTGGTCGACGCAGAGCGTGACGCCGGGATGGCGCTCGGCCAGCCGGCGCGCGTCGGCCATCTCCTCGACGGCCGGGTCGTCGCAGCAGACCAGGCCGTGGCGGGCCAGTTCCGCGTAGCCGCGGTGCCAGGCGGGGTCGGTGAGGTAGTTGTCGTAGCGCAGGTCGCGGATGCCGCGCAGGTTGCGGTACGCGGCGTGCCGGGCGAGCACGTCGGCGGCATCGGGCCGGGCGAGGTCGGCGTACGCGACGATGCCGTGCGGGACGCCGAGCCGGTCGGCGAAGTCCTGGAGCCAGCGGGTCTCCTCCACCGGGTCCGCGCTGCCGATCGCCGCCTGGACGTGCACCACCTTGCTGACGTGGTGGAAGCGGGTTTCGGCCACGAAGTCGTCCGCCCAGTAGCGCTGGGCGCGGATGGCGGCGTCGGGCCCGGTGACCTCGTCCACCGGCGCGCCGGGCTCCAGCCAGGCGTAGCGCAGCTTCGGGTGCGTCAGGTCGTGGAAATGGACGTGCGTGTCGACGAACGGGAGCGCGGCCATCAGCGCATCCCCGGCACGGCACCGAGGTGCGCGCCGCCGTCCACGTCGAGCGTGGTGCCGGTGAGGAAGCCGGCCTGGTCGGAGACGAAAAACAGAACGGCGTCGGCGACATCGTCCTCGGTGGCGTTCCGGCCGAGCGGGTTGGTCCCGGCCGCGGCCTGCACGATCTCCGCCGACGGCAGCCCGGTGCTGGCGGCCTTCCAGTCCAGCACCTCCCGGCCCATACCGGTCGTGGGGCAGCCCACCGGGGCGACGCAGTTGGCGGTCACGCCATCCGGGGCCAGCTCCGCGGCCACCGCCTCGGTGAGCCCCACCAGGCCGAACTTCGAGGCCACGTACGGGACCTGGCCCGGGAAGCCGCGCCGGCCGCAGTCCGAGCCGATCGTGACGATCCGGCCCCGGCCGCTGGCCCGCAGCGCGGGGGCGGCCGCCCGTACGGTGAGGAAGGCGCCCGTGAGGTTGACGCCGAGGGTGCGGTTCCACTCCTCCTCGGTGGTGTCGGCGAGCGACCCGATGTGGAAGACGCCCGCCGAGACGACGAGCGTGTCCAGGCTGCCGAACGCGGTCTCGGTCTCGCGTACGGCCGCCGCCATCTCGGCCGCCGAGCGCACGTCGGCGCCCACGCCGAGGGCGCGCCCGCCTAGCTGTGCGGCGGCGTCCCGGGCGCGCTCGGCGTCCACGTCCACGACGGCCACCGAGGCCCCGGCCGCGTGCAGCCGGCGGGCGATCAGCAGGCCGAAGCCCGACCCGCCGCCGGTGATGAGTGCCGTCCGTCCCTGTGCGATCAGCATCTCGCTCCGCTCCTTCCTGACGTTCTGCAAAAACGCTATAGCATCTAGCTTCTGATTGCTATACGCTATAGCGATCCCACTCGATGAGAAGGACTGAAGGCGGACGCGATGGCACTGAACCCCCTCTCCACAGGGAACCTGGCCGACCAGGTAGCTGACGCTCTCCGCGACGCAATCCTGGAGGGCCGCTACCCGCCGGGCACGCGGCTGGTCGAGCGGACGCTCGCCGCGGAGCTGGGGGTGAGCCACATCCCGGTGCGCGAGGCGCTGTCGCGGCTGGCCGACGAAGGTCTGACCGAGCGGACCCCGCGCCGCGGCTCCCGGGTCGCCACGCTCACCGCCCGCGAGCTGGACGAGCTGTCCACGCTGCGCATCGTGCTGGAGCAGTTCGTGGTGGCCAGGGTGGGGGAGAGGCTGACCCCGCGCACCGAGCGCGAGCTGCGGAAGCTGGTCGAGGGCATGCACCGCGCCGCCGTCGACGGCAACTTCCGCCGGGTCTTCGACCTCGACCAGCGCTTCCATGAGCGGCTGTGGGAGCTGGCCGACCACCGCATGCTCAACGAGCTGGTCACGCAGCTCCGCAGCCGTATCGGCGCCTTCCTGCGCGCCGCCACCGCCGCACTGCCAAAGGAGAGGCTTGAGGAGCACGCCGCCTCGCACGACGTCCTGCTCGACGCGCTCCTCGACGACGACCCGGAGACGGCGCGGGCGGAGATGGCCCGCCACATCGAGGCCGCCGCCGTCCGCATCCGGGCCGCACTGCCGGAGCCCGAGGAGGCCGCCGATGAGTGAACACGTCGTGGTGACCGACGCCGACCTGCCCGGCACGGACCACATCCTGGAGATACTCCGCGCCGCCGGGCTGCACGCCACGCTCGCCGACTGCCGAACCGAGCGCGACGTGATCGAGGCCGCCGACGACGCCACCGCGCTGGTGGTGCAGTGGGCGCCCGTCACCGAGCAAGTGCTGCGCCGGCTGACGCGCTGCCGCTACATCGGGCGGCTCGGCATCGGCTACGACATGATCGACGTCGCCGCCGCCACAGCCCGCGGCATCGCCGTCGCCAACACCCCCGACTACTGCGTCGAGGAGGTGGCCGCGCACACCATCGCGCTCGTCCTGGCGTCCGCCCGCCGACTGGCCACGCTCGACCGGGCGGTACGGGCCGGCCGCTGGTCCGCCGCCGAGGACGCCCCCGGCGCCGTACGGCCGTCCGAGACCACGCTGGGCATCGTCGGGTTCGGCCGCATCGGCTCGCGCACCGCGGCACACGCCGCCGCCCTCGGTTTCCGCGTCGTCGTCCACGACCCGCACGTGCCGGACGCCGCCGTGGCCGCCGCAGGTCACCGGCCCGCGGACCTCGACGCCACCCTCGCCGCCGCCGACGTGCTGAGCCTGCACGTGCCGCTCACCGCGGACACCTGCCACCTGCTGGACAGCGCCACGCTCGGCCGGCTGCCGCGCGGCGCGCTCGTCGTGAACACCTGCCGCGGCGGCCTCGTCGACGAAGCCGCGCTCGCCGACGCCCTGCGCGACGGACACGTCGCCGGCGCCGCGCTGGACGTGTTCGAGACCGAACCGCTGCCCGCCGGCAGTCCGCTGCGCGACCTGCCCGGCGTCCTGCTCACCCCGCACGCCGCCTGGTACTCGCCGGAGTCCCGGCGCGAGCTGGGCGAGATCACGGCCCGGCAGGTCGTGGACTTCCTCAACCGGCGTCCGGTCGCGTCGATCGTCAACCCGGAGTACGTACGATGACCGCACCCGGCACACGGCAGCCGACGCCGCCCACCCGGCCTCGTACCGCCCTGGTCACCGGCGGCAGCGGCGGCATCGGCGCCGCGACCTGCCGGCTGCTCGCCGAGCGGGGCCACGACGTGTGGCTCACCTACGCCACCGGCGCCGACGCCGCCGAGCGCACCGCCGCCGCCTGCCGCGCCCACGGGATACGGGCCGCGGCGACCGCCCTGGACCAGCGCGACCCGGAGGGCGTCCGGCAACTGCTCGACCGGGTCGCCGCCGACTGGGGCCACCTCAACGTCGTCGTCAACAACGCCGGTAGCTGCCCGTACACCCCCTGGGACGAGATCGGCGCCGACGAGTGGGACGCCGTCATGGAGACCAACGCGCGCGGCGTCCACCTGGTCATGAAGCACGCCCTGCCGCTGCTCCGCGCGGCCTCCGGCGACCGGTCGATCGTCAACGTCGCCTCGCTCGCCGGGCAGATCGGCGGCCTGAGCACGAGCGCGCACTACGCCGCCAGCAAGGCGGCCGTCCTCGCGCTCACCCGCTCCGTCGCCCGGCGCCTCGCGCCCGAGGGCATCCGCGT
>NZ_JACBXC010000521.1 GCF_013870535.1 Streptomyces phytophilus
CCGGGATCGGACTTGAACAGCCAGTCCATCTTCGGCTCCATCGCCCACCGGAACATCCGCCGCACCGGCGGGGTGCAGAGCACCGTGATGATTGCGGCCGCGATCGCCGTCACGGCGAGGGCGCCCAGCGGGGTGTGCGCGAAGTCGTTGTCGTACCAGCCCCAGAAGCGCGAGCCCTTGGCGAGGAACCCGTGCAGCAGGTAGCCGTACAGCGTGCCGGCGCCCAGCACCGTGAACCACACCGTGCGCCGCGGCACCCAGGCCAGGAAGCACACCGTGAGCACCAGCGCGCAGCCGAACATCGCGAACGTCATGACCGGCCCCGCCCAGATGGGCGCGCCCAACTCCTGCGCGGAGTCGCGGTGGTAGAACCAGCCGGCGTTCATCCGCGGCACGGCCCAGTAGGCGACGACCGCGGCCATCAGGCCCACGGGCACGGACAGCAGCCGCACCTCGCGCCTGCGCACCAGGTCGAAGTGCTCCGGTTTGAGCATCAGGCCGAGTACGAAGAAGGGCATGAACTGCAGCACGCGCTGCAGGTCGAGGTCGTTGCCGACGGTGTCGCTCATGGACGCGGCGATGGCGATGAGCAGGGCCAGCGGGACCGGCCAGCGCACCGCCTTCCACAGCGGTGTCGTCATCCGCCAGACGAACAGCGCGATGAGGAACCAGGTCAGATACCACGGATCGAGGATGCTGATCCGGTAGCCGGGCACGTCGCCCGCCCAGCGGTTGAAGAACGTGTACGCGGTCTCGAAGATCACGTACGGCACGAGCACGCCGGTGACCAGCCGCTGCACGCGCCCGGGCCGACCGAGGTCGAACGAGCGCGACATGTAGCCGGAGATGAGGATGAACGCCGGCATGTGGAAGGAGTAGACGAGCATGTAGAGCGCGGACGCGGCGCGGCTGTCGTCCCGCAGCGGCTCCCATGCGTGACCGAGTGCGACCAGCACGATGGCCAGGTACTTTGCGTTGTCGAAGAAGGGGTCGCGGGCCTTCGGCTTGCCGGAGTCGCCGGCCGGACGAGCCGCGGTCTGCGGCGTGTGGGTCACGAAGCCTCCAGGTACGAGTCCGGCGGCGGAACCCGGAACCGCACCGGCGGGTTGGGGTCGAGGGGGGATCGGAACATCGTCGGCACCATAGCGTCCGAGTGTCGGGCCCGTAAATTCGAAGTCGATAATGGCAATTTCCGCGGCGGGAAGAAGGACAGCGAGGTCAGCGGGCATCATCGTATGCCAGGTTTGTCCTGAATGAATCGGACATAGGGCCACGAAACTTCGGCGTGTCCACCGATCTTCTTTCGGCCGGTTTCGTCATGCATGGATGTGCCGCGAATGGGGAAATGCGGCGGCCCGCAACGCCCGTCCGCGTACTGCACATTGCGTAAATCCATGCCCCTGGATCACGGAATTCGGATTCGCCGCTCCGGTTTCCCCCGGCCCGCCGCCGGGGATGGACCGCATGGGCGCGCCACCGGCGCGGAGGCCGCACGGCGCCCCGCGTACGGCGCTCCGCGCGCGCCGTGGGCGCAGATCGGTGTAAGGGGCGCGAGATATCAGCCAGTTGGGCATCCCACGCACCCCCGTGCACCTCTTGGTGGCACGATGGATCCACCGGGGTGTGCGGGCGGCGGGTGCCCTGGGTGGGTGAACGAGAACCTAGGGGTGATCAGGGCGTGGCTATCTCACTGTCATTGGTGCTGCTGATGGGGATCATCCTGGTCGTGCTGATCCGTGGCGGCTCGATCAAGGTGGGCCCGGCGATCGTTGCGGTGCTCTTCGGCTTCTTCCTGGCGTCCACCAGCGCCGCTCCGGACATCCAGGACGCCCTCGACGAAATAAGCCAGAGCATCAGCGACATCGGCACCTGACCGCCCTCCGGGGCGACCCGGCCGCCGCGCACACGTCAACGGCCGGGGCCCCGGCCTGCGCACGTCCCGACGGACGCGGCGCGGCCCGGACCCCGGCCGCCGCACGGAGCGGGTGACGGGAATCGAACCCGCGTAGCCAGCTTGGAAGGCTGGAGCTCTACCATTGAGCTACACCCGCAGGCGCCACCCGCGGCGGGTGGCACGCCCTGCATCGTAGCCGCTGCGCCCCCGGTCCCGCACGCCGCTATACCCTCGGGCGCCCGGCCGCGCGTGCACGCGCGCGTGCCGCCGCATCCCGCGTACGGGCCGCGCATCGGCCGCGTACGGCGTCACCAGGGACGTAATCGGCGGCGATGCGGCTGCGCGGCCATGTACCCTACTGCTCGCACATGCGGGGTGTGGCGCAGCTTGGTAGCGCGTCCGCTTTGGGAGCGGAAGGTCGTCGGTTCGAATCCGGCCACCCCGACCGCGGCAGGGACCTTCGGCGCGAAGGTCCCTTTATGGGGAGCGGACCCGGCACCGGTACTATGCAAGCTGCGTTCCTGCGTGCCTGGACCGGGCCGCTCCACGCTTCTGCCGGAAGCCGGACGCAGCCACAAGAAGTCCAGAAGAAGTACAGCACTTCCCAGACGCCATCCCAAGGAGACCGACCGTGAAGAGCGCCGTGGAGACCCTGAACCCGACCCGGGTTCGGCTCACTGTCGAGGTGCCCTTCGAGGAGCTCAAGCCCAGCCTCGACGCGGCGTACAAGAAGATCAACCAGCAGGTCACCGTGCCGGGCTTCCGCAAGGGCAAGATCCCGGCCCGGATCATCGACCAGCGGTTCGGTCGCGGCGCCGTCCTGGAGGAGGCCGTCAACGACGCGCTGCCGAAGCTCTACGAGGACGCCGTCAACGAGGGCGACCTCAAGCCGCTGGGCCGGCCCGACGTCGACATCACCGAGCTGAAGGACAACGAGACGCTGACCTTCACCGCCGAGGTCGACATCCGTCCCGAGTTCGAGATCCCGGACTACGCCGGCATCAGCGTCGAGGTCGACGCCGTCGAGGTGCCCGACGAGGACGTCGACAAGTCGGTCGAGCAGCTCCGCGAGCGCTTCGCCTCCACCACGCCGGTGGAGCGGGCCGCGGCCGACGGCGACGTCGTCACCCTCGACCTGGAGGCCAGCGTCGACGGCGAGGTGCTGGACGACGGCGTCGCCAGCGGCGTGACGTACACCATCGGCTCCGGCGAGCTGCTCGACGGCGTCGACGAGGCCGTCACCGGCCTGGAGGCCGGCGGCTCGGCGACGTTCGCCTCCGAGCTGAAGGGCGGCTCCGCGGCCGGCCAGGAGGCGCAGGTCAAGGTCGAGGTGACCCAGGTCGCCGAGCGCGAGCTGCCGGAGCTGGACGACGAATTCGCCCAGATGGCCAGCGAGTTCGACACGCTGGAGGAGATGCGGGCGGACAGCCGCAAGCGGCTGGAGCAGATGAAGCGCTACGACCAGGCGCAGCAGGCCCAGGAGAAGGTGCTGGACGAGCTGCTCGGCCTGGTGGAGATCCCGGTGCCGGAGAAGCTGCTGGAGGAGGAGATCTCCACGCGCCGGCACAACCTGGAGAACCACCAGCTGGCCCAGATGGGCATGAACCTGGAGGGCTACCTGAAGCTCCAGGAGAAGACCCCCGAGGAGTTCGAGACCGAGCTGAAGGAGCAGGCGGAGCGCGGCATCCGCACCCAGTTCGTCCTGGACGAGCTGGTGGGCAAGGAGCAGGTGAACGTCGGCCAGGAAGAGCTGACCGAGCACCTGATGCGCCGCGCCCAGTCCTCGGGCATGAGCCCGGACCAGTTCGCGCAGGCGGTCGTCGAGGGCGGCCAGGTGCCGGTCCTGGTCGGCGAGGTGGCCCGCGGCAAGGCGCTGGCGGTCGTGGTCGAGTCCGCGACGATCAAGGACACGAACGGCGAGCCGGTGGACCTGTCGGACGAGGACGAGACCGCCGAGACGGTCACGCCTTCCGCCGAGGAGACGGCGGACGGGGAGACCGGGGACGCCGAGAAGGCCGAGGCGACCGAGGCGACCGGGGACGAGTCGAAGCCGGAGAAGGCCGACGCCTGACCCGTGCGACCCGCCCGTGGGCCCTGCCGCGAACCGCGACAGGGCCCACGGCCCGCCCGGCTCCACGGCCCGCTCGGCTCCACGGCCCGCCCGGCTCCACGGCCCGCCCGGCTC
>NZ_JACBXC010000522.1 GCF_013870535.1 Streptomyces phytophilus
TCGCTGCCGACGCTGGAGGCGGCGGTGGACCGCGCCGCCGTGGCGTACGACCGGGACGGCGACCAGCACTACGACGTGGCCAGCGCCCTGATCAAGTCCGTGCGCGGCTCCGACGTGGACGCGGCGCTGCACTATCTGGCGCGCATGATCGAGGCGGGCGAGGACCCGCGGTTCATCGCCCGGCGGCTGATGATCTCCGCCAGCGAGGACATCGGCCTCGCCGACTCCGCCGCGCTGCAGACGGCGGTCGCGGCGGCCCAGGCGGTGGCCATGATCGGCTTCCCGGAGGCGGCGCTGACGCTGGCGCACGCCACGGTGGCGCTCGCGCTGGCCCCGAAGTCCAACGCGGTGACGAAGGCCATCGGCGCCGCGATGGACGACGTACGGGCCGGGAAGGCGGGCCCGGTGCCGGCGCATCTGCGGGACGGGCACTACAAGGGCGCGGAGAAGCTGGGGCACGCGCAGGGGTACGTGTACCCGCACGACGTCCCCGGCGCCATCGCCGCCCAGCAGTACGCCCCGGACGCCCTCGGCGACCGCAGGTACTACGAGCCGACGCGGTACGGCGCGGAGGCGCGGTACGCCGAGGTGGTCGAGCGGGTGCGCGAGCGGCTGGCGGGCGGGGGCCAGGACGGTCCCGGCCGGGGCGGCGACGGGGGCGACTGACCCGCGGCGCACGGGCCCCCGGGCCGCCTGGTGACGCGGATCACGGCGCCCGGTCGCCGGGAATGCCCGAAATCGCGGGCGCGTTTTTCTAGGTAGCAGCGCGAGAGCGCCGACATCGCTTAAGGTAAGCCTTGCCTAACTTCCTCAAGGAGGATGGAACCACGTGAACCAGCCGCGCCCCAAGGTCCGCAAGTCGCGGGCCCTCGGCATCCCGCTCACCCCGAAGGCCGCCAAGTACTTCGAGGCCCGCCCGTACCCGCCTGGCATGCACGGCCGCGGCCGCAAGCAGACCAGCGACTACAAGGTGCGGCTGCTGGAGAAGCAGCGGCTGCGCGCGCAGTACGACATCAGCGAGCGCCAGCTCGTCCGGGCGTACGAGCGCGCCAGCAAGGTGCAGGCCAAGACCGGTGAGGCACTGATCGTCGAGCTGGAGCGCCGCCTGGACGCGCTGGTCCTGCGCGCGGGCCTGGCCAGGACCGTCTACCAGTCCCGGCAGATGGTCGTGCACGGCCACATCGAGGTCAACGGCCGCAAGGTCGACAAGCCGTCCTTCCGCGTCCGCCCCGACGACGTGGTCAAGGTCCGCGAGCGCAGCCGCGAGAAGTACCCCTTCCAGGTCGCGCGCGAGGGCGGCTACGCCACGGACGGCGAGACCCCCCGCTACCTGGAGGTCAACCTGCCGGCGCTCGCCTTCCGGCTGGACCGCGAGCCCAACCGCCGCGAGATCCCCGTCATCTGCGACGAGCAGCTGGTCGTGGAGTACTACGCGCGCTGACGCACTCCGCTCCCGGCGGGAGCACGGAACGTGCGCGGAAGTATGCGCAACGTACAATCCGCTCGCGCAACTCCCCTGTGCACGGGGGTTAATCCGGTACGGCGCTGTCGGTCCGGCGCGATAGGGTCGGAGCCTGCCCTGGCAGCGCAACACCCCGTCGACTCGCCCGGCGAGCAGCCCTGAAGGAGCGGTGCATCGTGTCCGGTGGAGAGGTGGCCGGCATCCTCGTGGCCGTCTTCTGGGCCATCCTGGTCTCTTTCCTGGCCGTGGCCCTCTTCCGGCTCGCCCGGACGCTCCGCGCCGCAAGCGAGTTGGTCACGCGCGTCACCGAGGAGGCCGTGCCGCTCCTCGCGGAGGCCGGCGCCACGGTCCGCTCGGCGAACACGCAGCTCGCCCGGGTCGACGCCATCGCCTCCGACGTCCAGGAGGTCACGGCCAACGCCTCGGCCCTGTCCTCCACCGTCTCCACCGCCTTCGGCGGCCCCCTGGTGAAGGTGGCCGCGTTCGGGTACGGGGTGCGCCGTGCGCTCGGCCGGAACCGCGGCGCGGGCGGGGACGACGGCGGCGAGGTGATCGTCGGCGGCCCGGTGCGCGGGTCCGCCGCCCGGGTGCCCGCCGCCCGCCGGGGCTTTTCCGCCAGGCGCAGAAAGGGCTGAGCAGCATGTTCCGTCGGACCTTCTGGTTCACGACCGGTGCGGCCACCGGAGTCTGGGCCACCCTGAAGGCGCAGCGCGCGATGCGCCGCGTCTCCCCGGAGGGCATCGCCGCCACGGCCGCCAACCGCGCCGTCGACACCGGCCGCCGCGCCCTGCTCTTCGCCCAGGACGTGCGCGCCGCGATGGCCGAGCGCGAGGACCAGCTCAACGACGCCCTCGGGCTCAGCCCCCGCGACCGCCCCGCGGAACTGCCGGGGCAGCGCGCCAAGGCACAGCTCGAACGGAAGGCCGCGCGGCGCCGCCCGGCCGGCCGGAACCCGTACCACCGCAATCGCGACTTGAAAGAGGACCACTGATGGAGTCGGCCGAAATCCGCCGCCGCTGGCTGCGCTTCTTCGAAGAGCGCGGGCACACGGTCGTGCCGTCGGCGTCGCTGATCGCCGACGACCCCACGCTGCTCCTCATCAACGCCGGCATGGTCCCTTTCAAGCCGTACTTCCTCGGCGAGGCCACCCCGCCCTACAAGCGCGCCACCAGCGTGCAGAAGTGCATCCGCACCCCGGACATCGAAGAGGTCGGCAAGACCACCCGGCACGGTACGTTCTTCCAGATGTGCGGCAACTTCTCCTTCGGGGACTACTTCAAGGAGGGCGCCGCCACCCTCGCCTGGGAGCTGCTCACCAGCACGCAGGACGCGGGGGGGTACGGCCTGGACCCCGAGCGCCTGTGGATCACGGTCTACGAGGACGACGACGAGGCCGAGCGCATCTGGCGCGACGTGGTCGGCGTGCCCCCGGAGCGCATCCAGCGCCTGGGCAAGGAGGAGAACTACTGGGACATGGGCGTGCCCGGTCCCTGCGGCCCCTGCTCCGAGGTCAGCTACGACCGCGGCCCCGAGTTCGGCGAGGCGGGCGGCCCCGCCGTCAACGACGAGCGCTACGTGGAGATCTGGAACCTGGTCTTCATGCAGTACGTGCGCGGCCCCGGCAAGGGCAAGGACTACCCGATCCTCGGCGACCTGCCCCAGCAGAACATCGACACCGGCCTCGGCCTCGAACGCCTCGCGATGATCCTGCAGGGCGTGCACAACATGTACGAGATCGACACCTCGCGCGCCGTCATCGACAAGGCCGAGGAGCTGACCGGCGTCCGCTACGGCGCCGCCGACCACTCGGACGTCTCGCTGCGCGTCGTCTCCGACCACATGCGCGCCTCCGTCATGCTCATCGGCGACGGCGTCACCCCCGGCAACGAGGGCCGGGGCTACGTGCTGCGCCGCATCATGCGCCGCGCCGTACGCAACATGAAGCTGCTCGGCGCCGACGGCCCCGTCGTCGGCGAGCTGGTCGACGTCGTCATCGCCACGATGGGCGAGCAGTACCCGGAGCTGGTCGCCGACCGCAAGCGCATCGAGTCCGTCGCGCTCGCCGAGGAGGCCCGCTTCCTCAAGACCCTCAAGGCCGGCACCAACGTGCTGGACACCGCCGTCACCGAGGCCAGGTCCGCCGGCTCCGGCGTGCTCCCCGGCGACAAGGCGTTCCTGCTCCACGACACCTGGGGCTTCCCCATCGACCTCACCCTGGAGATGGCCGGCGAGCAGGGCCTGACGGTCGACGAGGACGGCTTCCGGCGGCTGATGAAGGAGCAGCGGGACCGGGCCAAGGCGGACGCCGCCGCCAAGAAGACCGGCCACGCCGACCTGTCGGCGTACCGCGAGGTCGCCGACGCCGCCGGCGCCACCGAGTTCACCGGCTACACCCACACCGACGCCGAGTCCACCGTCGTCGGCCTGCTGGTCGGCGGCGTGGCCGCGCCCGCCGCCACCGAGGGCGACGAGGTCGAGGTGATCCTCGACCGCACCCCCTTCTACGCGGAGGGCGGCGGCCAGCTCGCCGACACCGGCCGGCTCCGGCTCGGCTCCGGCGCCGTGGTCGAGGTGCGCGACGTGCAGCAGCCCGTGCCCGGCGTCAGCGTGCAC
>NZ_JACBXC010000523.1 GCF_013870535.1 Streptomyces phytophilus
GCCTGGAGGTCACCCTCGACCACCTCGGCGAGGACGTCACCGACCCCCGCGAGGCGCTGCGCGCCCGCGACGCGTACCTCAGGCTCACCGAGGCGCTGACCGGCGAAGGGCTCGGCGCCCGCGCCGAGATGTCCGTGAAGCTCTCCGCCTTCGGCCAGGCGCTGCCCGGCGGCCACGACCTCGCGCTCGCCCACGTCACTCCGGTGGTCGAAGCCGCCGCCGCGGCCGGCACCACGGTCACCCTCGACATGGAGGACCACACCACCGTCGACTCCACCCTCGCCGTCCTGCGCACCCTGCGCGAGCGCTTCCCGCAGACCGGCGCCGTGCTGCAGTCGTACCTCTTCCGTACCGAGGAGGACTGCCGCGACCTCGCCGGCGAGGGCTCCCGGGTGCGGCTGGTCAAGGGCGCGTACAAGGAGCCGGCCGTCGTCGCCTTCCAGGACAAGGCGGAGGTGGACCGGGCGTACGTGCGCTGCCTGAAGATCCTCATGACCGGCCGCGGCTACCCCATGATCGGCACGCACGACCCCCGGATGATCGCCATCACCCAGGAGCTGGCCCGCCGCCACGGTCGCAAGCACGACGAGTACGAGTTCCAGATGCTCTACGGCATCCGCCCGCAGGAGCAGCACCGCCTGGTGGCCGAGGGCCACCGGGTGCGCGTCTACACCCCCTACGGCACCGACTGGTACGGCTACTTCATGCGCAGGCTCGCCGAGCGCCCGGCGAACACCGCCTTCTTCCTGCGCGCCCTCGCCGGCCGCCGCTGACGACCCCCGCGAGCCCCCCGGACAGCCCCCGACAGCCCCCCGCCAGCCCCCCGCCAGCCCCCCGCCAGCCCCCCGCCAGCCCCCC
The DNA here is from genome assembly GCF_013870535.1 of Streptomyces phytophilus. Taxonomy (GTDB): domain Bacteria; phylum Actinomycetota; class Actinomycetes; order Streptomycetales; family Streptomycetaceae; genus Streptomyces; species Streptomyces phytophilus. The sequence continues at coordinate 859 of NZ_JACBXC010000523.1, forward strand.
GCCAGCCCCCCGACAGCCCCCGAAGACTCAGCACCTCGAAGGAGAACGGCAACCATGGACGCTGTGACCCGGGTCCCCGCCCCGTACAACGAGCCGGTGCACACCTACGCCCCCGGCACACCGGAGCGCGCGCGGCTGGAGGCGAAGCTCAAGGAGCTGGCCGAGAGCCCCATGGAGCTGCCGATGACCATCGGCGGCGTCCGCCGCATGGGCGGCGGCGCGCGCGTCGACGTCGTGCAGCCGCACAAGCACAAGGCCGTCCTCGGCACGTACGGCACCGCCACCCGCGCCGACGCGCAGGACGCGATCGACGCCGCCCTGGCCGCCGCGCCCGGCTGGCGGGCGCTGTCCTTCGACGACCGCGCCGCGATCCTGCTCAAGGCCGCCGACCTGCTCGCCGGGCCGTGGCGCGAGACGATCGCCGCGTCCACCATGCTCGGCCAGTCCAAGACCGCGCAGCAGGCGGAGATCGACGCGCCCTGCGAGCTGGTCGACTTCTGGCGCTTCAACGTCCACTTCGCCCGCCAGATCATGGACGAGCAGCCCCCGATCCAGCCGCACGGCGTGTGGAACCGGCTCGACCACCGCCCGCTGGAGGGCTTCGTCTACGCGATCACGCCGTTCAACTTCACCGCGATCGCCGGCAACCTGCCGACCGCGCCCGCCCTCATGGGCAACGTCGTGGTCTGGAAGCCGTCGCCGACGCAGACCCACTCCGCCGTGCTCCTCATGCGGCTGCTGGAGGAGGCCGGGATGCCGCCCGGCGTCATCAACCTCGTCACCGGCGACGGCAAGGAGGTCTCCGAGGCCGCGCTGCCGCACCCGGACCTGGCCGGCATCCACTTCACCGGCTCGACCCGCACGTTCCAGCACCTGTGGGGCGAGGTCGGCAGGAACCTGCCCGGCTACAAGGCGTACCCGCGGATCGTCGGCGAGACCGGCGGCAAGGACTTCATCGTCGCCCACCCGACCGCGGACCCGGCGAAGCTGAAGACCGCCATCACCCGCGGCGCCTTCGAGTACCAGGGCCAGAAGTGCTCGGCCGCCTCCCGCGCGTACGTCCCGCGCTCGCTCTGGGACGGCGGCCTGAAGGACGCGCTGGCCGCCGAGGCCGAGGGCCTGGCGATGGGCGACGTCACCGACCTGGCGAACTTCGTCGGCGCGGTCATCGACGACCGCGCGTTCGCCAAGAACAAGGCCGCCATCGACCGCGCCAAGGCCGACCCCTCGTGCGAGATCGTCGCGGGCGGCACGTACGACGACTCCGTCGGCTACTTCGTCCGCCCCACCGTCGTCGCCTGCTCGGACCCGGAGAACGAGGTCTTCACCGAGGAGTACTTCGGCCCGATCATCGCCGTGCACGTGTACGAGGACGACGCCTACGACGCGATGCTGGACCAGATGGAGTCCGTCGCCGCCTACGCCCTGACCGGCGCGGTCCTCGCGCGGGACCGCGCGGTCATCGCCGACGCGACCCGCAGGCTGCGCTTCGCGGCCGGCAACTTCTACGTCAACGACCGGCCCACCGGCTCCATCGTCGGCCAGCAGCCCTTCGGCGGCGCCCGCGCCTCCGGCACCAACGACAAGGCGGGCTCGAAGTTCAACCTGCTGCGCTGGTCCTCGCCGCGCGCCATCAAGGAGACGATGGACGCCCCGACGGACTACCGCTACCCCCACATGGGCTGAGAAGCCCCCGCCCACGCCGCCCCCGGTCGCCTCCCCCGTCGGCCGGGGGCGGTCCCGTGCGCGCGGGCCGCGGCTGTGGTCATATGGATGGCGTATGAAGAGGACGAGCTTCTTCGCCGCCGTCGTCGTGGCCGCCATCGGGTGCACCCTCGCCGCGACGCTGGTCTCGGCCGGGTGGTGGCCCGCCGCGGGCGTGCTGCTCGCGCTCGCGGCGCTCGGCGTGTGGGACGTGCTCCAGCGCCGCCACTCGGTGCTGCGGAACTACCCGCTGGTGGGCCATCTGCGCTTCCTGCTGGAGAGGCTCCGCCCCGAGCTGCAGCAGTACTTCATCGAGCGGAACTTCGACGGCCGCCCCTTCGACCGCAACGTGCGCAGCATCGTCTACGAGCGCGCCAAGGGCACGGACGCCGAGGAGCCCTTCGGCACCGAGCGCGACGTGGAGGCCCCCGGCTACCAGTTCCTCGTGCACTCCATGGCCCCGGTGCGGATGCCCACCACCCCGCCGCGGGTCCGCATCGGCGGCCCCGACTGCACCAGGCCGTACGACATGGCGCTGCTGAACGTCTCCGGGATGAGCTTCGGCGCCCTGTCCTCCCACGCCATCCTCGCGCTCAACGGCGGCGCCGCCCGCGGCGGCTTCGCGCACGACACCGGCGAGGGCGGCATCTCCGAGTTCCACCTGCGGCCCGGCGGCGACCTGGTGTGGGAGATCGGCACCGGCTACTTCGGCTGCCGCACCCCCGACGGCGGCTTCGACGCCGTCCAGTTCGCCGACAAGGCAGCGGACGACCGCGTCAAGTGCGTGTCGCTGAAGCTCTCCCAGGGCGCCAAGCCCGGCATCGGCGGGCTGCTGCCCGGCGCCAAGGTCGACGCCAGGATCGCCCGCACGCGCGGCGTGCCCCGGGGCGAGACCGTGGTCTCGCCGCCGTACCACCGGGTCTTCTCCACCCCGCGCGAGCTGGTGCGGTTCGTCGCCAGGATGCGGGAGCTGGCCGGCGGCAAGCCGGCCGGGATCAAGCTGTGCGTGGGCTCGCGGGTGCAGCTCCTCGCGGTCTGCAAGGCGATGCTCGCCGAGGGCACCGCGCCGGACTTCATCCTGGTCGACGGCTCGGAAGGCGGTACGGGCGCGGCCCCGCTGGAGTTCGCCGACAACATCGGCGCCCCGCTCACCCAGGGGCTGGCGGCCGTCCACGGCGCCCTCGTCGGCACCGGGCTGCGGGACCGCGTCCGCATCGGCGTCGCGGGCAAGGTCGCCACCGGCTCCGACATCGTCAAGCGGCTCGTGCAGGGCGCGGACTACACCAACTCGGCGCGCGCAATGATGTTCGCCCTCGGCTGCCTGCAGACGCAGCGCTGCCACACCAACACCTGCCCGGTCGGCGTGACCACCCAGGACCCCCGCCGGGTGCGCGCGCTGGACGTGGCCGACAAGACCGTGCGGGTCGAGCGCTTTCAGCGCGCCACCGTGCAGAGCGCCCTGGAGATCATGTCGGCGATGGGCGTGGACGACCCGGCCCGGCTGCG
>NZ_JACBXC010000524.1 GCF_013870535.1 Streptomyces phytophilus
GGAGCGTGGCGGGCGCTCGACGCCTGCGTGGCCACGGCCCCGTACGACCAGCACACCGGCGCCTTCCGCGGCGCCTTCGCCTACCTGGCGATGGCCGTGAGAACCGAGGACAGGGACCCGGGACCGGACAACCGCCGAGCGGGATAGCAGCCCCCGCGCGGACCTCGGTTGCCTCATCGACGGGGACGCGCTTTCATCCGGGGCAGCGGTGCCCGCCAGGTTACGAGGCGGGCGGTGGGGGTTCGGGGACGTCCGGGCCCGGTTGCGGGGGGCGGGGGCGGCGGACTTCCGGTTCTGGGGAGCGCCAGGGGCGGCGGCGCCAGGCGGCGCGGGCGAGGAGCGCGAGCGGTACGGCCAGCAGGGCCGCCTGAACGGTCACCGTGAACCAGAAGCCGTGGGCGATGCCGAACCAGAGGACCAGCGGCGGCGTCGCCAGCAGCGCTGACGCGGCGACGGCCAACCCCGTCCACCAGGCCAGGACCTTCAGCCGTGTCGGGGGAGGATGAATCTTGTGGCTCCACCCGATGCTCAACAGGAGGTAGAAGGACAGCGCCCCGCAGACCTGGGTCCACACCAGCAGCGCCTTGCCCAGAACGACGTCAAGGAGCCAGTGCAGCAGTCCCATACGGGGGAGTGTCCTCCCCGGAGCTTCAGCCGGCATGAGTACGTCTACTCATCAAACGGCACGTGTCGCCCGGCCCATGTCGTCGCGGTACGCGGCACCCGCGAGCACGGCGGCATGGGCGCGGAAGACGGTCCCCCACCCGCCCGCCCCGATGCCCCGCCGCGTCTGCCGCACTCGCCGCCGGGCGGGATTCTCCCTTCTCCGGCGGCGCGCGGGCAGGCCGCAATGAGGCATCGGAAAGAGGCGTCTGTTGCCAGACAGCGGCAACCCCGGCTTCGCCGGTCAGTTGGCTATGGGTTCCTCGGCGCCCTCGTCGGGGTCCGTCTCCGCTGCCGTGAGTTTTGCGTCGAAGCGTTCCCGCGCCCACGACCGCAGTGCCGAACGCGAGTCGAAGCGGCCCACGTTCGTGTCGATCGGGGACGACGTGTACTGGTGGAAGCGCCACTGCGCCTGGATGTCCGGCTTGCCCGGGTCGCCGTTGTACTGGGCGATCCACAGGCCGTCGCCGGCGTAGCTGGTGGTGTCGCGGTTGAGCCAGAAGTCGCGGTTGCAGTAGAGGAGCACCTTGTGGCGGGGCCTGAGCCGCTTCACCTCCTTGATGAAGGCGTCCTTCTCCTTGTTGCTCGCCGCGGTGCCCTCGCTCGTGTGCTCCCAGTCGCAGGCGAGCATGTCGCCCGGTTTCTCCTTCGCCTTGTCGACGAAGTACTGGGCCTGCGCCTTGATGTTGCCCGGCCAGAGGAAGTGGTAGAACCCCAGCACCAGACCCGCCTCGCGGCCGTGCGTGGCCTGGGCGCCCTGCTTGGGGTTGACGTAGCTGCGGCCTTCCGACGCCTTGACGAAGACGAAGTTCATGCCCCGCGTGGAGTAGTTGCTTGACTGGTGCGAACTGACGTCGATGCCCTTGATGGTCATCATTCGTCCCTTTCGAGTGGGGGTCGGGACGGGACGGTGGCCGAATCCCTCGCGCTGTCCGTGGGGTGCCCGACGGGAGCCCGACGGGTGTTCGCCGGGTGTCCGTGCTGTCTCGTGCGTTTCTCCCCTCATCCCCGCTGCGGGCGGGACGCAAGCACTCCGGTGGAATCCTGCGCCCCCCGCGCGCGCCCCCAAAGCGCGGGCGCGCGCGGGGAGTTCGGCGGCGGATTCCCAGGCCCGCGGGTGATACGGAACAAGGCGTTCAGGTTGTGGTTCAAGGGGCCCTTGTGCGGGCATCTCCCGTGTGAGAAGGCCGCTTTACCCGTGGTGGCCATGGATCGGGGGATCTGACCATGAATCTGTACATCTCTGTGTTACGCACCTTAGTTCCGCTGTTCGTCGGCTGGGTCGTGACCGCCGCCGGCGCCTTCGGGGTCGACACCGACTCCACCACCGTGACCGCCGGGGTCACCGCGCTCGTCACCGCCGCCTACTACGCGGTGTTCCGGGCGCTGGAGGAGTGGGCCACGAAGCAGGACTGGAAGCCGCTGCGGCTCGTCGCCGGTGTGCTGCTGGGCTGGGCACGGCCGCCGGAGTACCCGGCACGGACACCCGCCGCGCAGCCCTCCGGCGCGCAGTCCGACGCCGCCGAAGGGCGGACCGCGTGAGCGGGGCCGACTGGGTCTGGGGCGGACTGCTCGCCCTCGGCGCCGTGGTCGAGGTCGTCGCCCTGCGCACCCCGCAGAAAGGCGACACGCTCTCGGAGCGGACCCGGGACTGGTTCCGGGTGCGTACACCCGTGGGCAAGGCGGTCTTCGTCGCGGCCTGGGTGGGTTTCGCCGGCTGGTTCCTCGTACACATCGCCTGGTGACGCGCCCCGTACGGCACACCCCGCGGACGCCGTTACCGTGGCCCGCGGGGGCGCACCCGCCCCCGCGCGCGTACCGGAGGAACGGCATGAAGCTCGCCGTGCTCGGCGGCCGCGATGCGGCCCGGTGACATCGACGCCGTCGTCGTCACCCACGGACACCCCGACCACTGCGCCGACCTCAACCCCCTCCTACGCGCCCGCGCACTGGCCCACACGCCGGCGCCCGCACTACCCCTCTACGCCCCATCCGGCGCGCTCGACGCGGTACTGGCCCTTGTGGCCCGACGGCGACGCGGACGGGGACAGCGGCGGGTACGCGGCGCTCGTCGCCGCGCGGCGCGGGTTCGACGGGGAGGTGGGCGTGGCGCGACCGGGGACGACGGTGGAACTGGGCGTGGTGTAGAACCGCCGCACCTCGGACGTGCGCGTCGTGCCGGTCGCTTAGCCGCCCCGTCGTGCCCGCGCCCTCGCTACACCCCCCGCGCCGCCGCCACCAGCGCCTCCACCGCACGGTCCACATCCCCCGGCCCTGTACGCCAGTTGCTGAACGCCGCCCGCAAGCCGTGCGTCCCCCCGTACACCGTCGGCGTGACCACCACCTCCCCGCCCGCCGCGGCCGCCTCAGCCACCGCCGCCACCCGCTCCGCCGTCGGCGCCTCCGCCAGCGTGAAGCACACGACGTTCAACCGCACCGGCGCCAGCAGCCGCAACCCGCCCCCCGCCGCGCTCTCCACCCGCTCACCGAACCGCCGCGCCAGCGCCGCGTTGCGCTCCACCACCTCCCGGTGGCCGTCCCGCCCGTAGGCCGCCAGCGTCAGCCACGCCGGCAGGGCGCGCAGCCGGCGGGAGTTCTCCGGCGTCAGGTGGACGAAGTCGGGGTCGACGCCGGCCGGCGGCGACAGATACGCGGCGGCGTTGCGGAAGACCCGTACCTGCAGATCCCGGCGGCGGGTGAACTGCACCGCCGCGTCGTACGGGACGTTCAGCCACTTGTGCAGGTCCACGCAGACCGAATCGGCCTCGTCCAGCCCCTCCACGAGGTGCGCGTGCCCCGGTGACAGCGCCGCGAACGCCCCGAACGCGGCGTCCACGTGCAGCCAGAACGGGTAGCGCTCGCGCAGCGCGGCCAGCGCACGCAGATCGTCGAAGTCGACGGTGTTGACCGTGCCGCAGTTCGCCACCACGATCGCCGGCCGGCCGTCCAGCTCCGCCAGCGCCTCGGCCAGCGCGGCCACGTCCACGGCCTCGCGCCCCGGCAGCAGCGGCACCGCCCGCAGCGCGTCGCGGCCCAGCCCGAGGAGCGACAGCGCCTTGGGGACACTGGAGTGCGCCGCGCCCGACAGGACCGCGACCTCGCCCAGCGCCCCCGCACCGGCGTCCGCGACCGACACGCCGAGCCGTTCGCCCAGCCACTCCCGGGCCACCGCAAGACCCACCGCGTTCGACATGGTCGCCCCGGACACGAACGCACCCTCGTGCGCCGCACCCAGCCCGAACAACTCACGCAGCCAGCCCACCGTCTCCCGCTCCAGATCCGTGGCCGCGGAGTCGCCGGCGGCGACCACGTTCTGATCGTACGCACCCACCAGCCAGTCGCCCGCCACCGCCGCCGGCGTCGCCCCGCCCGTCACGAACCCGAGATAGCGCGGCCC
>NZ_JACBXC010000525.1 GCF_013870535.1 Streptomyces phytophilus
GCCGGAGGCCAGGAGTTCGTCCATCGCACGGAACAGCAGGCCGGGCCGCTTGTGCGGCGGCGCGAGCCGGGCCCGCAGCCGCAGCACCATCGCGTGGTTGCGGCCGCCGTGGCCGGGGTCGCGCGCGGTGTGCTCGTCGAGCATGCGGGCGGCCATCTTCTCATCGCCCAGGTGCAGCCACGCCTGGGCGACGTAGAGCCGCCACGGCGCGAGCGTGGGGTGGTCGACGAGGGTGCGCTCGGCCACCTTCCCGATCCGCAGGAAGTCGGCGAGCGCCGAGTGCGGCCTGTTCGTGGCGAGGTGGAAGCAGCCGCGGACGCACAGGTAGCTCAGCCAGTAGACGCTCTTCTCCCACGCGGGGGGAATCGGCTTGGCGAACACCCGCGCCGCCTCGTCGTAGCGCCCCATCTCCATGTGCGTCGCGGCGAGTACGGTCTCGACCGCGCACGCGTAGCCCGTGCTGCGCTCGGTGATGACGGTCTCCACCAGCCGGACGCAGTCCAGGCCCGCCGCCAGCTTTCCCTGCCGCAGCGCGACCGTCGCCTGCTGCAGCGAGAAGACGGCCTGCCAGCCGGGCGCGTCCCGGGTCGCCGACTCCTTCACCAGCCACTCGCACCACTGCCAGGCGGAGTCGAGCCGGTCGGCGATGACGAGGGCCTTGATCGCGCACGCCATCGACCAGACCGTGGAGTCGGAGAGGGTCGAGACCTCCAGCAGGTTCTCCGCGGCGGCGGCCCAGTCGCCGCGCTCGCCGAAGAGGAACGAACCCTCGAAGGTCTGGAACAGGGCCGTCGCCGCGTACGGGCTCGCCCCGTCGCCGTCGCCGTCGCCGTCACTGTCGCCGTCGGACGGCGGGAGCCGCGGGGCCTGCCCGTCGTCCTGGGGCTGGTCGGTGTGGTGGCTGTACCAGGCCCACAGCCAGGCGATGCTGGGGTGGTCGCCGGCGCGGACGTCGGCGGCGCTCGACTCGGCGCCCTGCCGCCGCAGTACGGCGAACGCCTCCTGGATCTTGCCGTAGCTGAAGAGCAGGTCCGCGAGTCCGTCGTACGCCGTGCTGGGCATTTTGTCCGCATGGAACGCGCTGAGCAGCGCGGTCAGATGCCGGATTTCGGTGGCCGCGGGGCTGATGCGCTGGGTGATGAGCGCCAGGCGCAGGTAAATCTCGATACGGTCCGAGGTGTTCGGGCTGTTCTCCAGCGCCAGTTCGAGATACCTGACGGCCAGCCGGATTTTCTCCTGGCCGATGGCCGTCTCCGCGGCGTCGCGCAGCGCGGAGCGCTGCCACGTCTCCGCCGCGTGCCGGGCGGCGAGAAGGTGGCGGGCCACTTCCGTGGTGGGACTGCCCGCATTGTTCTGGACGACGGCGGCCCGCCGGTGCAGTTCGTTTCGCTGGAGTGTGCCGAGATCCGCAAGAATTTCCCGGGGAGCGCTCCCGTGCCGGAAACTCGTGCCGTCCAGCACCCCGGAGTCGCGCAGCGCCTCCAACTGCTGGTCCATGACCGCGGGTGAAATACGGGTCATGCCCGACAGCAGCTCGGGTGTCGCGGAATCCCCGAGCACGGAGATCAGCCGCCCCAGTTCCACGGCGCTGGCGCCGCTGCGGTAAAGGCAGGAGACGACGGCGCGCCCGTACATGCCCAGCGCCCCCGAGGTCTCCGCGCCCGTCGGGCGGACCTCCATGTCCTCGTCCCGCAGATCCTCCAGCAGCGCGCGCAGCAGCAGCGGGCTGCCGCCGCTGAGGTGGTGCAGCAGCTCGATCCACTGCTCGTGCGGCCGGTTGACGCGCGTGGTGACCGCCGCCCGCACCCCCCGCTCGTCCAGCGGACCCAGGTGGATGCGCTGCGCGTTCGGCCGCCGCAGCAGCTCGGTCTTGACCGGCTGGTCGCGGTGGCGCAGGTGCGGGCAGTGGGAGAGGAGGATGAGGGTGCGCCGGCTGCGGTGCCAACTGACGGTCTGGAGCAGGAAGTCGAGTTCGGACCAGGGGATGTCCTGGACGTCGTCGACGCTGATCACCACCGCACCGTTCTCGGCGACATGCGGCAGCGCGGCGCTGAACTGCAGCGCGGCCGTGGCCCCCGCGGGGCCCTCGCCCGGCGGCGGGGCCGGCACCTGCGCGACGAGCTGCTGGAACAGCGAGATGGGCGGGTGCGCCGCGGTGCTCCTGCCCTGGACGCTGAGGACGGTCGCGCCCATGTCGGCCGCGTGTTCAGTGATGGCGTGTAACAGCGCACTCTTGCCGCAACCCACGCCGCCTTCGATCAGAATTGTGCGCGACATTCCGTGGAGACAGCGAGAGAAAGCAGACCGCAGCGCCTCGAATTCGGCCGCACGGATGACGAAAGCCATACCGGATTACTCACCTCCCGTTGATGCAATCGAATCGTCCTTGAAACAATTGCACCTTGAGCAAGTCCAGGTCATACGGCACTCAGGGGAAGTGCCGTACCGCGTATTCGGTTAGTAGTTTCACAGGTCAGGTTTGGTTACGCAAGGCCGGGTTTTCTCAGGCGGCGAGATAATGCGTAGGTCCGTTTTGCATCGTTCATCCTGGCCTTGTTGTGATGCTGCGGAGTATACATCCCCTGGGACAATCGCATCGGTCCGCGAGCGCCGCCCCCGGGCCCGCGGGAGCGAACGCGGGCGTACCGGACGACGCGTGAGCCCCCGGACGCGCCCGCGAGTCCCCCATCGTGGTCCCGCCGACCGCCCGGAGGCGAGCGGGCAGCAGGATTTTGGCGGGACTTTGGCGCCGCGTAACACCCTCCTCGGATGGTTCCTGCCCTTGCCTGGCTGCAGCGTGTGCTGCAGGAGGCCCTGACCGCCCTCGGCCGGGTGTGGTTCTTCATCCCGCCGCCACCGCCCGTCCCGCCGCCGCCCCCGACGGGTCCCGCCTCCGGCCACCCCGAGCGGCTGCGCCCCGACGTCCCGCTGACGGACCAGGAGGAGGCGCTGCGCCGGCAGTTGGCGGACATCGCCGTGCCCGACCCCATCGGCGAGGAGAAGGGCCCCGGCGCGTAGCGGCGGTGCGCGGCCGGGGAACTCCCGTACGCGGAGCGGGGAAAGAGGGAGCCCCGGTCGGAGGGGGGATCCGACCGGGGCGGTCTGGGGCGGATACGGAGGGCGGTCGCCTCGCGGCGAAAGGCTCCGTGGGGCTTCAGCCGAACGATCTTCCCCACGGGCGAGAGGTGAGGCCCGGGGACACTGTTCCCTCCGTACCCACACCGTCTTCAACGGGAGGTGACCTCCGGTTGTTCCATGCCCCCGCGCCCAAGGGTGTGAAGCGCGACACAGCCCGGCTCGGTGTCAGTCCAGCCAGCGGCCGTCGCGCATCAGCTCGCGCCCCCTCAGCTCGTTCACCTCGCGCCAGGCCAGGATCCGCCGCGGGGTGATCCGGAACCAGCGGTACGGGCCGGCGAGGCCGCGCGGATCGAAGCCGGCACGGGCCGCGAAGCGGTCGCCGTGCTCCCGCGGCAGCGCGTCCAGCTCGAAAACCTCGACCCCGCCGTCGATCACCGTGACGTCCCGGGTGGGCCCGAGCGCCAGCCGCGCGGCACCGGTGGCGGCGAGGTTCCTGCCGGTCGGGCTCTCCGCAGGCGTCGCCACCCACAGCGCGGTGCCGTCCCAGGAGAACGAGAGCGGTACGAGGTACGGCGTCCCCTCCGGCGCCGCGCTGGCCACCCAGACGTCCACGTCGTGGGCGAGCCGGTGCTCGGTGTCCCGGCGGCGCCGGGCGCGGGTCCGGGGCTCGGCGGGGTGCGTGGGTGCGGTCATCTCGCGCTCCTGGTCGTCGTGGGACTCGTACGCGATCCGCCCGGTGCGCCGCACCGGGCCCGATCGCCGTGGCCACCCCAGCCTCGTCCCGCCCGCCCCCGCACCGCCTCCGTGCTGACCACGGAGAACACCGCGGATAATGAGGACGTGGCCACCCAGCCGATCTCCGCCCGCGAAGCCGAAGTGCTCGCGCTCCTCGGCGAGCACCTGAGCAACGCCGAGATCGCCGGGCGCCTCTTCATCTCCGTACGCACCGTCGAATCGCACGTCTCCTCGCTGCTGCGCAA
>NZ_JACBXC010000526.1 GCF_013870535.1 Streptomyces phytophilus
GGCTTCGCCGCCTAGGGCCGCCCGCGACCGACGTACCACCGCAACGAAAGAACCCGGGAGACAACCGTGCCCTGGATATTCCTGCTGATCGCCGCCGGCCTCGAACTCGTCTGGGCCACCGCCCTGAAGCAGTCCGACGGCCTCACCCGCCTCTGGCCCTCGACGATCGGGCTGGTGATGGCCATGGCGAGCGTCGTCGTGCTGACGATGGCCCTGCGCAGCCTGCCCGTCGGCACGGCGTACGCCGTCTGGGTCGGGCTCGGCTCGCTGGGCGTGGCCGCCGTGGGCATCCTCGCGATGGGCGAGAGCGCGTCGCCGGCCCGGCTGGCGTGCCTGGGGCTGATCCTCGCGGGCGTCATCGGGCTGAAGTTCGTCGACGGCTGAGCGCGCGGAACCCCGCGGGCGCGCCGGGAGTTGACGCGGCGTGGGCGACGTCGTGCCGTACCTGGTCCTGGCCGGCTGCCTGCTGGCGGTGACGGGCTTCCTGACCTGGCTCAAGAACGTCCTGCGCCGCCGCGGGCAGGCCGGATCCGCGATGCTGGGTGCGCTGGCCGCGTACGAGGAGGCGATGCGCGTCACCGCGCACGACTCCCACCACGAGGTCCGCGCACAGGCGGACCGCAAGGCACCGGCCGGCACCCCCGGCGATCCGCTCCGGCCGGCCGACGCGCCGCGGCTGCGGTTCCGGTTCCGGTTCCGGCACTAGGCCGGCCGGCGCGGTGAAGGGCTGCCGCACTCTTTTCTTCACAGCACGGGGGAACGGGCGCGAGGGCGGGACCGGGACCACGGCTCCCTGCCGTGGTCCCGGTCCCGGCCCTGCTACCGCCGTCAGTTCCCGGCGCCGTCCTTCACGTTGCCCGCGATGTGCCGCTGTATGTACTCGTGGGCAAGGTCGCCGAACTGCTGACCGAAGACCGTGGACCGCTCGACCGTCTCGCGGAAGTGGACACCGCCCCACACCCGGCTCTCCGCGCACACCCTGTCGAACTCGGACCACGTGGCGAAGTGCACCTTGAGGTCCTTGGCGGGGACGACCCCCGGCTCCGTCAACGACTTGCCGGCCTTGAATTCGAGGGTCCAGTTCAGGTCCTCGGAGCCGAAGTAGCGCCGCAGCGCCTGCGACCCGGCGGCGCACAGCGACGACGATCCCGACGGGAACTCCGGGTGGTCGCCCGTGGGCAGGTAGCTGACCCACTCGTTGGCGGGCAGGTCGTCGACCGTACCCATGCCGCGACCGCCCCAGGCGGTGATCTTGCTGCGGCCGTACACGTGCCGCACCGCGCTGATCGGCCGCACGGCGTCGTACACGCCCTTGTGGTGCCAGACGGCGACCACCGCGCCGAAGGTCGCCAGGGAGTGCTGGAGCGACCACGCGACCCAGTCGAACACCCCCATCTCCCCGTGGTTCGCCTCGTAGTTCTGGGCGGCGGCGGTGGCGGTGTAGCCCAGGCCCCAGGACTTGTTGTCCATGACCTCGGCGAGCGCCTTGCGCTCGTCGGTGAGCGTCGCCGATGCCTCCAGGACGTCGTCCACGGCCTGCTTGTAGGCCCGGGGCCGGCGGTGGTCGCTGTGCCTGGGCGGGCCCAGCTTGAAGTGGGCCGGGTCGGTGAAGATGTGCGGCTTGGTCACCGCAACCTGCGGGGTGACGAAGTGCTGGGCCACATAGATGCCCAGGTCGCCGGGGCCACCACCGACGCGACGGCCGTTGTGCGGGCCGAGCAGCGGCTGCCAGCGTGAGGGGTTGCTCAGCTCGTAGGGGGTGTTCACCGGCCGGTAGCCGGTGTAGTCCGACAAGGGCCGCGGGTTGTACTTGCGACCGCCCTCGTAGCCCAGGATGTTCATGCCGTCGTTCTTCAGGGCGTTCCAGACGGCCTTGGCCGCCACGTTGCCGACGCCGACCGGGCTAGTCAAGTTCTCCGAGGTGTCGTCCGGGTCCAGGCCGAGCGCGACCATGGCCTGCCGCAGGCCACCCAGGGGGCCCTCCAGGCCGCCCAGCGGCATCTTCTCGAAGATGCGGTACTGGGAGTGGAAGAGGGCGATGTTCATGTTCCGGTTGGTGGCGGACTCGCTGGAGGGGCGGCGTGGGATCCGGGCATACGCACCGACCGCGGTCTCGTGGTACGGCGCCACCGCGTCGAACGCCGCCATTGCCCCGACGTGGGCCATCCACAGGATGAGGGTGGCGTCCATCGAGCCGACGAATCCGTTGACGGACGGCGTGGTGGCCTGGTCGTTGCTTGAGGGCCTGGCCCACTTGATGTAGTTGTCGGTGTCGAGGTCGAAGTCGAACGTGGGGTCCGGCTCCCCGTTGATCACGGCGGCGCCGGCGGTGTGGGGCAGGTTCAACATGGTCATGGCGGCGGCCGTGGAGCCGCCGATCAGCACCGACCTGCGGCCCAGCGTGGGGCCTGAGTCCGACGTGCCTCTGGACGTCGTCATGATTTTTCTCCGATTTCTTGGGCGGCGGGCCTCTGGATCGGCCCCTTTGTGGGGGGTTCGGGATATCGATGGCTGCTCCTTGGCCCTTCTTCCTGCGCTGACAGCCGAGCGGGGGTGGGCAGATGAGCCCTCAGTCCGCGGCGGAGAGTGACAGGTTCATGACACACCGCTGACGAACTCGTGGGCCGGGTCGTCGAACTGGGCACCGCATGCGAGGGCCGCTTCCACGGCCCTACGGGAACGCGCACCGGACTGCACCCAGGACTCGACAGAGTTCTTCTCGGGATCGGCTCAACTGACCCACGTCAGCATGCGGTCACTGACCTGCGGGCAGGAGGTGAAGTACCAGGTCGTGAGCGTCTCACGAGCCGGTATGCGGGCCTTACGGAAACGCGTCGGGCCAGACCTGCCACGCGAAATTCGGGCCAGACCTGCCACGCGAAAATGGGGCATCGGCTAACCGGGCCGCCTCATCGACGGCCAAATAGCTCTGCTTCATCCCAAACTCCCCCGAACATGCAGTGGCCCACAGCGTTCGCTGTCGCCACTGATTCCCCCGGTTTAGCTTTCTCATGTGCTCACAGTGTGAGCTGCGGCATCATGTCTCTTCGTGGTGCCGATCTGTCACTACGGCTGATCCCTGACGGACTGCGGGAGCTCGTCGCCCCGTCACTGCCGCCGTTCCGGATGTCGCCGGCGACGGCACACCGTCAAACTCCGCGTCGACAAGGCGTACCTCTCCGCCGACCACCTCGCCTGGCTACGTGAACGGGGCCTGACCCCGCGCACCGCCCGGCCGTGCATCGAGTCCGGTGAACGGCTCGGCAGGCTTCGCTGGAGCATCGGACGGTCATCGCCTGGATTCTCGGCGACCTCACCGTCCGATACGAGCGAAAGGGCTCCCATTTCCTCGCCTCCCCCGACGTGGCTGCTGCCCTGACCTGCTACAAGAAGCTCGCGAAACACCGCGTGAGACAACCTCTTGACGCTCCTACGCTATCTGTCGCCACTAGAGGACACCTTGACCGCCACTCAGGCGTCCCGCGTGATCGGACCTCCGGGCTCCTGCAGATCAAATGAGAGCGTGCGGTATTCACGCAGGGAAGAATTATTGCCGCTACCAGCAGGGCCACTATGCGGAATCCAGGAAGGTGAATTGGCGTCCAGCATACGGGTCCGGCGTATGCCTTGAGAATCCTGGTCGGACGTCGTCCGGAAGAGGTCTTCGCGGCCTGGCATCGCCGCGGAGATGAGGAAGCGGAAGCTCCGCTGGAGTGCGGCCGGGCGGCAGTCAAGACGGTTCCCGGCCTCTCACCACAGGCACCACCGGCTCGGACAGCCGCGGACGCGTAGGGACCGCCGGGCCACAACCTCGCCCGCACCACCTGGGAACAGCGGCCGAAGACAGGCCCCGGCGACCCTGGTCCGCCCGGCGCGCCGCCTGGATGTCATGGTCGTGTCGGAGTTGCGGGGCGAGGCTCCCCCAATCTCCACGACCTCTCAAGTAAGAGTTGCTACCATTTACCTATGACTGTCAAAAGTCGCTGGTCGGCGCTGCCACCTCGGACGCTCAGCGCCCCCGTCGCACTCCCCGCCCTGGCCTTGGAGGAGC
>NZ_JACBXC010000527.1 GCF_013870535.1 Streptomyces phytophilus
CGGTCTTCAGCCTCTCCGGCCGGGCTCGCCGCGGGTCGCTGAGGCGGTACGGGGCCGGGGAGCCGCTGCCGGAGGTGCTGGCGGGTCCGGACGCCGCCACCGAACTCGCCGCCGACGCGTGCCACACGGTGCTCAACGGCATCACCGGCTCCATCGGCCTCGCGCCCACCCTCGCCGCCCTCAAGGCCGGCCGGATGCTCGCGCTGGCCAACAAGGAGTCGCTGATCGTCGGCGGACCGCTGGTCAGAGAGGTGGCCAGGCACGGCCAGATCGTGCCCGTGGACTCCGAGCACTCCGCCCTCTACCAGGCCCTGCTCGGCGGCGCCCGCGGCGAGGTGCGCAAGCTCCTCGTCACCGCCTCCGGCGGCCCGTTCCGCGGCAGGACGCGCGAGGAGCTGACCGACGTCACCCCGGAGCAGGCGCTCGCCCACCCCACGTGGGCCATGGGCCCGGTGGTCACCATCAACTCCGCCACCCTGGTCAACAAGGGCCTGGAGGTCATCGAGGCGCACCTGCTGTACGACGTGCCCTTCGACCGCATCGAGGTCGTCGTCCACCCGCAGTCCTACGTGCACTCCATGGTCGAGTTCACCGACGGCTCCACCCTGGCCCAGGCCAGCCCGCCCGACATGCGGATGCCGATCGCGCTGGCGCTGGGCTGGCCGGACCGGGTGCCGGACGCCGCGCCCGCCTTCGCCTGGTCGGCCGCCGCCACCTGGGAGTTCTTCCCCCTCGACGAGAAGGCGTTCCCGTCCGTGCCGCTGGCCTGCCACGTCGGGGCCCTCGGCGGCACCGCCCCGGCGGTCTTCAACGCCGCCAACGAGGAGTGTGTCGACGGCTTCCTCACCGGCAAGCTCCCGTTCCTTGGCATCATGGACACGGTCAGCCAGGTCGTCGCGGAACACGGCACGGACGATCCGGGAACCCGGCTGACGGTCGCGGACGTCCTCGAAGCCGAGACCTGGGCGCGCGCCCGGGCCAGGGAGCTGGCCGGGCTGCCGGCCGACCAGCACGACAAGTGACGACCGACAACTGATGACGAAGGTGCGCCCATGACGACACTCATGACGATTCTCGGCATCGTCGTCTTCGCCTTCGGGCTCCTGGTCTCCATCGCCTGGCACGAACTCGGCCACCTCAGCACGGCCAAGATGTTCGGCATCCGCGTCCCGCAGTACATGGTCGGCTTCGGCCCCACGATGTGGTCCCGCAAGAAGGGGGAGACGGAGTACGGCATCAAGTGGATCCCGCTCGGCGGCTACATCCGCATGATCGGGATGTTCCCGCCCGGCGAGGACGGCCGGGTGCAGCAGCGCTCCACGTCGCCGTTCCGCGGGATGATCGAGGACGCGCGGCAGGCGGCGTACGAGGAGCTGAAGCCCGGCGACGAGAGCAGGCTGTTCTACACCCGGGCCCCGTGGAAGCGGGTCGTCGTGATGTTCGCCGGCCCGTTCATGAACCTGGTGCTGGCCGTCGTGGTGTTCGTCGGCGTGATGATGACGTTCGGCATCGCCACCCAGACCACGACCGTCGGCTCGGTCTCCGACTGCGTGATCAAGGCCGAGTCGGTCGCCGAGAACCCCGACCGCAAGTGCCGGGAGGGCGACGCCGCCGCACCCGCGAAGAAGGCGGGCCTGGAGCGCGGCGACCGGATCGTGGCGTTCAACGGCCGCCCGGTCGGCGACTGGGAGGCCCTGCAGACCAGCATCCGCGACACCATCGGCCCGGCCACCGTCACCGTCGAGCGCGACGGCAAGCGCGTCGACCTGCACCCCACGCTCACCGAGAACACCGTCAGCAAGAGCGACGGCGACGGCGGCTACGTCGAAGGCGAGTACGTGAAGGCGGGCTTCCTCGGCTTCACCCCCGCCACCGGCGTGGTCAGGCAGGACTTCGGGCAGTCCGTGGACCGCATGGGCGACATGGTCGTCAACGGCTTCGACGCCCTCATCGCGCTGCCCTCGAAGGTCCCCGACCTGTGGGACGCGGCGTTCCAGGGCGAGGAGCGCAAGGAGGACTCCCCGGTCGGCGTCGTCGGCGCGGCCCGGGTCGGCGGCGAGGTGCTGAACCTCGACATCCCGCCGGAGCAGCGGGTGGCGTCGATGCTCCTGCTGGTGGCGGGCTTCAACCTGTCGCTGTTCCTGTTCAACATGCTGCCGCTGCTGCCGCTGGACGGCGGGCACATCGCGGGGGCGCTGTGGGAGTCGGTGCGGCGCGCGTTCGCGCGGGTCTTCCGGCGGCCCGACCCGGGCCCCTTCGACGTCGCGAAGCTGATGCCGGTGGCGTACGTGGTCGCCGGGGTGTTCATCTGCTTCACCCTGCTGGTGCTCGTCGCGGACGTGGTGAACCCGGTGAAGCTCACGGGCTGACCCGGGCGGCGGAGCGGCGCGCGCACCGCGGCGTACGCGCCCGCTCCGCCGCCCGCCGGCCCCCGCGCCGCGAACCCGGCGCGCCGCGCGGTAAACGTCCGGTGCCGGTTTATCGACACTTCCGGTGACCACCCCGGGACCGGCCGCGGCGCGGGGTGCCGGTGCCGTAATCTCGGTAGCCCGGGCCTCATCCGGTGGGGGCCATGATCCGTACAACAGGGGTTGCCGCCAGATGACTGCCGTTTCGCTGGGAATGCCGTCCGTTCCGCTGAAGATGGCCGAGCGCAGGGCGAGTCGTACGCTGCAGGTCGGGTCCGTCGCCGTCGGCGGCGAGGCACCGGTCTCGGTCCAGTCGATGACCACCACCCGCACCTCCGACATCGGCGCCACCCTCCAGCAGATCGCCGAGCTGACCGCCTCCGGCTGCCAGATCGTCCGGGTGGCCTGCCCCACGCAGGACGACGCCGACGCGCTCGCCGTGATCGCCAAGAAGTCGCAGATCCCCGTCATCGCGGACATCCACTTCCAGCCGAAGTACGTCTACGCTGCCATCGACGCCGGCTGCGCCGCGGTCCGGGTGAACCCGGGCAACATCAAGAAGTTCGACGACCAGGTCAAGCAGATCGCCCACGCCGCCTCCGCCGCGGGCACCCCCATCCGGATCGGGGTCAACGCCGGCTCGCTCGACCGGCGGCTGCTCGCGAAGTACGGCAAGGCCACCCCGGAGGCGCTGGTGGAGTCCGCGCTGTGGGAGTGCTCGCTGTTCGAGGAGCACGGCTTCACGGACATCAAGATCTCGGTGAAGCACAACGACCCGGTCGTCATGGTCAACGCCTACCGGCAGCTCGCCGCCCAGTGCGACTACCCGCTGCACCTCGGCGTCACCGAGGCGGGCCCCGCCTTCCAGGGCACCATCAAGTCCGCCGTCGCCTTCGGCTCGCTGCTCGGCGACGGCATCGGCGACACCATCCGCGTCTCCCTCTCCGCGCCGCCGGTGGAGGAGGTCAAGGTCGGCATCCAGATCCTGGAGTCCCTCGGGCTGCGCGAGCGCCGGCTGGAGATCGTCTCCTGCCCGTCCTGCGGCCGCGCCCAGGTCGACGTCTACAAGCTCGCCGACGAGGTCACCGCCGGCCTGGACGGCATGGAGGTGCCGCTGCGCGTCGCCGTCATGGGCTGCGTCGTCAACGGTCCGGGCGAGGCCCGCGAGGCCGACCTCGGCGTCGCCTCCGGCAACGGCAAGGGCCAGATCTTCGTCAAGGGCGAGGTCATCAAGACCGTGCCCGAGTCGAAGATCGTCGAGACGCTGATCGAGGAGGCGATGAAGATCGCCGACCGGATGGAGGCCGA
The DNA here is from genome assembly GCF_013870535.1 of Streptomyces phytophilus. GTDB lineage: Bacteria > Actinomycetota > Actinomycetes > Streptomycetales > Streptomycetaceae > Streptomyces > Streptomyces phytophilus. The sequence goes on from NZ_JACBXC010000527.1 coordinate 3,717, forward strand.
CGGCGCCGCCGCCGGCGAGCCGGAGGTCACCGTCGGCTGACGGCCCGGCACCGCGCGTACCCGCAGGAAGCGGGCGGACGCGCGCACAGGTACAGTGCCGCTGTGTTGTCGACCACCACCACACGGCTGCTGGAACCCGCGGAGCTGGACGCCGCTCGTGCCGTGCTCGACCGCGAACCGGTCGCCAACGCGTTCGTCGCATCCCGGGTCGCCGTCGCCGGGCTCGACCCCTGGCGGCTCGGCGGTGAGCTGTGGGGCTGGTACGCGGACGGGCGGCTGGAGTCCCTCTGCTACGCAGGCGCCAACCTCGTGCCCGTCTGCGCCACCC
>NZ_JACBXC010000528.1 GCF_013870535.1 Streptomyces phytophilus
TCGGTCCCCGACCTCACCAAGCAGGCCGCCGAGCCCGACCCCGGCGCCCTGCCGCCCCGCGCCGAGCAGCTCCAGCTCTCCGGCGACATCACCTACGCGCTGCCGTCCCTCGACATCATGGAGCGCGGCGGCCCGGGGCGTACGCGCAGCGCCGCCAACGACGCCGTCGTGGCCTCCCTGACGCAGGTCTTCACCGAGTTCAAGGTCGACGCCACCGTCACCGGCTTCACCCGCGGTCCGACCGTCACGCGGTACGAGGTGGAGCTGGGCCCGGCCGTGAAGGTGGAGCGGATCACGGCGCTGACGAAGAACATCGCCTACGCCGTCGCCAGCCCCGACGTGCGCATCATCAGCCCCATCCCCGGCAAGTCCGCCGTCGGTATCGAAATCCCCAACAGCGACCGCGAGATGGTCAAGCTCGGCGACGTGCTGCGCTCCGCGGAGGCGGCGGGCGAGGACCACCCGATGCTCGTCGGGCTCGGCAAGGACGTCGAGGGCGGCTATGTCTCGGCGAACCTGGCGAAGATGCCGCACATCCTCATCGCCGGCGCCACCGGCTCCGGCAAGTCCTCCTGCATCAACTGCCTGATCACCTCCGTGATGGCGCGGGCCACGCCGGAGGACGTGCGGATGGTGCTGGTCGACCCCAAGCGGGTCGAGCTGACCGCCTACGAGGGCATCCCGCACCTGATCACGCCGATCATCACCAACCCCAAGCGGGCCGCCGAGGCCCTGCAGTGGGTCGTCCGCGAGATGGACCTGCGCTACGACGACCTCGCCGCGTTCGGCTACCGGCACATCGACGACTTCAACGCGGCCGTCCGCTCCGGCAAGGCCACCGCCCCGCCCGGCAGCGAGCGGGAGCTGGCCCCGTACCCGTACCTGCTGGTGATCGTCGACGAGCTGGCGGACCTCATGATGGTCGCGCCGCGGGACGTCGAGGACGCGATCGTACGGATCACGCAGCTCGCCCGCGCCGCCGGCATCCACCTGGTCCTCGCCACCCAGCGCCCCAGCGTCGACGTCGTCACCGGGCTCATCAAGGCCAACGTGCCCTCCCGGCTGGCCTTCGCCACCTCCTCCCTCGCCGACAGCCGCGTCATCCTCGACCAGGCCGGCGCCGAGAAGCTGATCGGCAAGGGCGACGGGCTGTTCCTGCCGATGGGCGCGAACAAGCCGGTCCGCCTCCAGGGCGCGTACGTCGAGGAGTACGAGGTCGCCGCGGTCGTGCAGCACTGCAAGGACCAGATGGCGCCGGTCTTCCGCGAGGACGTCGTGGTCGGCGGGGCGAAGAAGAAGGAGATCGACGAGGAGATCGGCGACGACCTCGACCTGCTGTGCCAGGCGGCCGAGCTGGTGGTCTCCACGCAGTTCGGCTCGACGTCGATGCTGCAGCGCAAGCTGCGGGTCGGGTTCGCCAAGGCGGGGCGGCTGATGGACCTGATGGAGTCACGCGGCATCGTCGGTCCGAGTGAGGGTTCGAAGGCCCGGGACGTACTCATCAAACCGGATGAAATGGACGGAGTGCTCGCCCAGCTGCGGGGGCAGGATCATCCGTAACGGCGAAGAGGGCAACCGGTTCGGCGTCTGATGCGTCACATCAATGGGCCGGGCGGGTGATCCCGCGGTCGGGCAGTACGTCTATCCCGATGGCCCATTAAGTGTGCTCGACCGGTTGGCCGATCCTTTTACAACCCCCCTAGACTGAACACCCGGCAGGTGGCTCACCCCGAAAGGCGCCCACGTGTCCCTCGGCAACTCCCCCACAGGCGACCGTCCTTCCGTCGGTCGCGCACTTCAGCAGGCCCGCCTTGATGCCAAGCTGTCCGTCGAACAGGTCAGCTTGTCCACGCGTGTGCGCATTCCGATCATTCATGCCATCGAACAGGACGATTTCTCCCGCTGCGGCGGCGACGTCTACGCCCGCGGGCATGTGCGAACCCTTGCGCGGGCGGTCGGTCTGGAGGCCGAGGACCTCGTCGGGCAGTACGACGCGGAGCACGGCGGCCGGCCCGTGCCGACGCCCGCCGCCCCGATGTTCGAGGCCGAGCGCATCCGCCCGGAGCCGCGCCGCCCCAACTGGACCGCCGCGATGGTCGCCGCGATCGTGGCCGTGGTCGGTTTCGTGGGGTTCACCGTCTTCAGCGGCGGCGACGAGGAGCCGGACGGCTCCGCGGTGGCCGGGGAGTCGCAGGGGTCCGACAAGCCGAAGGACCCCGACACGGGCAAGGACGCCGGCGAGGACAAGCAGAGCCCGCAGCCCTCGGAGAGCGCGGTGGCCGGTGCCCCGCCGGACAAGGTGACGCTGCGGATCGTCGCCGCGGACGGGCAGAGCTGGATCTCCGCGCAGGGCGCCGACGGGCGCGAGCTGGAGGAGGGCGTCCTCGCCCAGGGCGACTCCGTGACCGTCACCGACAGCGAGAAGATCTACCTCGTCCTCGGCAACGCCGGCGGCGTCGACCTGTTCGTCAACGGCAAGCAGATCGCCGAGGACTTCCAGCCCGGCGAGGTCGAGCGGCTGACGTATACCAAGGGCGATCCCGAGGCCGGCTGACCGGGCCCGCCGGGCGGCGTCGCGGGCCCGGCCTGCGGCAAGGCTCGCACGCCCGTACCCTCGCTCGCCCGTGCTTCGGGCACGCGTACGGAATGCGGCTGGTGGGCGGCGGTTTGCTGGCGCGGGACGAAGTAGGCTGAGCCCATGCCAGAACGCCGTACCGTCGCCCTCGTCACGCTTGGCTGCGCCCGGAACGAGGTGGACTCGGAGGAGCTTGCGGGCCGCCTTGCGGCGGACGGCTGGGACCTCGTCACGGACGCCGCCGCCGCGGACGTCGCCGTCGTGAACACCTGCGGGTTCGTCGAAGCCGCCAAGAAGGACTCCGTCGACGCCCTGCTGGAGGCCAACGACCTCAAGGACGCGGGCCGTACGCAGGCCGTCGTCGCCGTCGGCTGCATGGCCGAGCGGTACGGCAAGGAGCTGGCCGACGCGCTCCCGGAGGCCGACGGCGTCCTCGGCTTCGACGACTACGCCGACATCTCGGCGCGGCTCCAGACCATCCTGGCCGGCGGCGGCCACGCCGCACACACCCCGCGGGACCGCCGCAAGCTGCTGCCGATCAGCCCCGCGGAGCGGCAGGACGCCGCCGCCCGCGGCGCGGCGGCGCTGCCGGGCCACGGCGACCCGGGCGCCGATGCCGATGCCGCTGCCGCCGCTCCCGCCGACCTGCCCGCCGGGGTCGCCCCCGCCTCCGGGCCGCGGCCGCCGCTGCGCCGCCGGCTCGGCTCGGGGCCGGTCGCCTCGGTCAAGCTGGCCTCCGGCTGCGACCGCCGATGTACGTTCTGCGCCATCCCCTCCTTCCGCGGCTCCTTCGTCTCCCGCCGCCCCTCCGACGTCCTCGGCGAGACCCGCTGGCTGGCGGAGCAGGGCGTACGGGAGGTCATGCTCGTCTCGGAGAACAACACCTCGTACGGCAAGGACCTCGGCGACGTGCGGCTGCTGGAGACGCTGCTGCCCGAACTGGCCGCCGTGGACGGCATCGAGCGGATCCGGGTCAGCTATCTGCAGCCCGCCGAGATGCGCCCCGGGCTGATCGACGTGCTGACGTCGACGGAGAAGGTGGCGCCGTACTTCGACCTGTCCTTCCAGCACGCCGCCCCCGAAGTGCTGCGCGCCATGCGCCGCTTCGGGGACACCGAGCGGTTCCTGCAACTGCTGGCGGAGATCCGCTCGCGGGCGCCGGAGGCGGGTGCGCGGTCGAACTTCATCGTCGGCTTCCCCGGCGAGAGCGAGCGGGACGTCGAGGAGCTGGAGCGCTTCCTCACCGCCGCGCGGCTGGACGCCGTGGGCATCTTCGGCTACTCGGACGAGGAGGGCACGGAGGCCGCCGGGTACGGGTCGAAGGTCCCCCCGGAGGCGGTCGCCGAGCGGCTGGCGCACATGACGCGGCTGGCGGAGGAGCTGACGGCGCAGCGGGCCGAGGAGCGGGTGGGGGAGACGGTACGGGTCCTGGTGGACGCCGTGGAGGGCGC
>NZ_JACBXC010000529.1 GCF_013870535.1 Streptomyces phytophilus
CTCGCCGACGAAGGTGGTGATGTCGACCAGGCGGTTGGAGTAGCCCCACTCGTTGTCGTACCAGCCGACGATCTTGACCTGCTTGCCCTGGGCCATCGTCAGCAGGGAGTCGAAGGTGCACGACGGCGCGGTGTTGACGATGTCCGAGGAGACGATCGGGTCCTCGGTGTACTCCAGGATGCCCGCGAGCTGGCCCTCGGCGGCCTTCTGGTACGCGGCGTTGACCTCGTCCCTGGTGACCTCGCGGCTCAGCTCGACGACCAGGTCGGTGACGGAGCCCGTGGGCACCGGCACGCGCATGGCGATCCCGTCCAGCTTGCCCTTGAGCTGCGGCAGGACGAGCGCGGTGGCCTTCGCGGCGCCGGTGGTGGTCGGGATGATGTTCTCGGCGGCGGCGCGGGCGCGGCGCAGGTCCTTGTGCGGGAAGTCCAGGATGCGCTGGTCGTTGGTGTAGGCGTGGACGGTGGTCATCATGCCCTGCACGATGCCGAAGTTCTCGTCCAGCACCTTCGCCATCGGCGCGACGCAGTTCGTCGTACACGAGGCGTTGGAGATGATGTGGTGGTCGGCCGGGTCGTAGGAGTCCTCGTTGACCCCCATGACGATGGTGATGTCCTCGCCCTTGGCGGGCGCGGAGATGATGACCTTCTTGGCCCCGGCGTCCAGGTGCTTCTGCGCGTCCGCGGCCTTGGTGAAGATGCCGGTGGACTCGATGACCACGTCCACGCCCAGCTCGCCCCAGGGCAGGTTCCCCGGGTCGCGCTCGGCGAGCATCTTGATGGCGCGGCCGTCGACGGTGATGGCGTCGGCGGTGTGGCTCACCTCGGCCTTGAGCTTGCCGAGCAGGGTGTCGTACTTCAGCAGGTGTGCGGTGGTCGCGGCGTCACCCAGGTCGTTGAACGCCACGACCTCGATGTCCGCACCCTGCTCAAGGATGGCGCGGAAGTAGTTGCGGCCGATGCGGCCGAAGCCGTTGATGCCTACGCGGATCGTCACGAACCGATCTCCTCGTTGGTACGCCGGTCCTCGATCGACCGGTGCTCTGACTGGGAATCCCCGACCACTGCCGACCCTACCGCTTCCGCCCCCGCGTGGCGGCCCGGACCCCGCCGGTGACGCGGACGGCGGCCCGTACCCCCCGGTAGGGCTACGGGCCGCCGCCGCGATCCGGCGTCGTGGCCGGTCAGCGGGCCTGTGTCAGCGCCTCAGATGGGACAGTGCGCGGCTCAGAAGAGCGGCCCGTGCCGCCTTGTCGCCGAGGTGCTCGACCCCGAAGCCGACGAGGACGGTGTCGCGGGTGGAGACGGCCGCGTAGCTGTCGAAGAGCTTGCCGGAACGGGCCCAGTCGGCGTCCGCCGCGGGGCTGCCGGGCGGCGGCCCCGGCGCCGTCCAGGCACCGAGTCCGCTCTCGAAGCCCTCCGCGTCGCGCTCGGCGCCGCCGACGACCAATGCGGTGTCGTCGGCGAAGAGCCCGCTGCCGCCGGTGCCCGGGTCGGTGACGTACGACAGGGACAGCTCGACCTGCTTGCCGGCGTAGGCGGACAGGTCGAACGAGACCTCCCGCCAGCCGCCGGAGGAGTCCGTCAGGCCGTGCCACGCGCCGCTGGTGCCGCTCGCGGTGCAGCCGTCCTGGCCCTGGGTGAGGTACTGGCGCAGGAACGGGTGGGCCTGGATGAAGAAGCCCTGGCCGCACTCCTCGGGCACCTGATCCGTGGTGGCGCCGCCGGCCTCCGGCAGCGTGGTCCAGTCGTCGCCGCCCGCGGTCCGCGCCTCCATGAGCACGAAGTCGTAGCCGCCCTCGGTGTCCCAGTTGAGCGCGGCGCGCAGTGCGGGCGCCTCGGCGGCGGTGACGCCGGTGAGGTCCACGGTGCGGGTGAGCCGCTGCCAGTCGTTGTTCTCGTGCTCGGCGACGGCCATCCACGCGCCCTCGTACGGCGCGTAGGGGTTGACCCCGCCGTCGTACGTCCCGGCCTGCGCCGAGTCGAACTGCGGGAAGTCCGCGGGCGGCAGCACGCCGGAGGTGACGGTGTACGCGCCGGCGCCGTCCAGCGGGTTGCCCTCGGCGTTGCCGAGGCTCCCGGTCGCGCCGCGCAGTGCGCCGGCGCCGGTGAAGCCGTCGGGGCCGACGGTGGCGGAGCGGGAGTAGGCGCCCAGGTAGTACTGGCTGAAGTCGTCCGTCTCGGCCCGGCCGACGAGCGCCTGGCCGCCGGCCTGCTCGCCGGCCTCGACCAGCTTGCCGCCCTCGTTGAGGTAGGCGCGCAGGGCGAGTTGGGTGTCGCCGCCGGGGGCGCCGGCGCCGGTGTAGTGGACGACACCGCGGAAGTGGCCGAGCACGCCGAGGGCGTGCGGCGGCCCCTGGGTGGCGGTGTCCCAGACGGCGGCGGAGCGGCCGGAGGCGCGCAGGGCGTCGACGTAGGTGCGGGCGTGCCGGGCCTTCGCGCCCTCCTCGGCGACGACGAGGGTGTCGGCGCGGGGGCGTTCCGCGACGGTGAAGGTGAAGTGCTCGCTCGCGGTGCGCTTGCCGGCGCGGGTGCGGCCGGTGAACCAGACCTCGACCTCGTCGCCCGGCTCCACGTCCTCGACCTCGGCGCGGTACTCGTCCATGAGGACGTTGTCCTCGCCGCCGTAGGTCTCGCCGCCCTTCCAGGACCTCACGTCCTCGTCGCGGGTGCGGCCGCCGTTGACGCGGTAGTTCAGCTCCTTGTCCCGTACGGACTTGCGGGCGACGACGGAGACCTCCTGGTCTGCGCCGTCCGCCCTGCCCCCGCGGCCGCGGGCGTAGGAGACGGCGAAGTCGTCGACGGCGAAGTCGGGGGCCTCGATGCCCACGGAGGACGCCGGCCGGTCGGGGTGGGCGGCGGTCTCGGCGACGGAGAGGGCGAAGGGGATGTTCTTGGCGAACTCGCCCTGGATCAGCTTCTCGTCGTCGGGGAAGTTGAAGCCCGACTGGCAGTCGCGCGGGTTCCAGGCGTCGTCGGGGTCGAGGGCGGACGCCGTCTGGCAGGTCGTCATCTCCGGGGTGAACATCATCATCCCGTTGACGTTGGCGGCGTGGCCGTCGGCTTCGCCGTTGGTGGTGTACAGCTCGGAGGAGACCTGGGGGCGGTAGCCGGGGACGGCGGAGTTCTCCGGGGTGCCGGCGAGCGAGCGGTAGAGCACGTCGTCGGGGGTGTCGGTGGCGACCTGCCAGCCGACGCCGTAGAGCAGCAGCTCGGCGGCGGAGTGGTAGTTGATCCCGTACTCGAAGCCGATGCGCTTCTGGAAGGCGTCGATTGCGCGGGTCTCGGGCTCGGAGGCGGGTCCGGCGCCGCGGTAGGTCTCGCTGCGCGGGCTGGGCGAGGAGCCTTCGTTGTCGTAGCCCCACTTGTAGGAGAAGTTGCGGTTCAGGTCGATGCCGTCGCCGGTGGTGTACTGGCCGTCGCCGTTGATGTCGCGCATGTTCTTGCGCCAGAGGCGGGCCCCGTCGGGGTCGTGCGTCCAGTCGTAGCCGTCGGGGTTGGCGGACAGGACGAACCACAGCTCGGTGGAGTCGACGATCCCGGTGAGCTTGGGGTCGGTGCCGTAGCCGTCGAGGAAGTGGTGCAGCAGCCGGCGCGTCATCTCCGGCGTGATCCACTCGCGGGCGTGCTGGTTGGACATGTAGAGCACGGCCGGCCTGGCGCCGTCCCGGACGGTCGTGGCGCCCTTGGTGAGCTTCAGGGCGAGGATGTCCCGGCCCTGGAGGGTCTTGCCGATCGAGACGAGCTTGGTGATCTTCGGATACTGCCGGGCGATCCCGGCCAGTTCCTCCTGCAGCCCGCCGGCACCGGTGTACGGGCGGAAGACGCCCTCGGCCGCGGCCTCGGTGCGGGCCTCGGCGCGGGCCGGGACGGTGCGTTCGGTCAGGTCGACGCCCTGGTCGGCCAGCTTCTTCGCCTGGGCGTCGGTCAGGAACAGCTCGACCTCGGCGGTGCCGCGGGCCGGGGCCCGCTCGCCGAGTTCGTGGGCGTCCTGCCCGGCGGCGAGCAGCAGGGGGACCTGGGCG
>NZ_JACBXC010000053.1 GCF_013870535.1 Streptomyces phytophilus
GAGAGGGAGGATCCCGGGAGATGATGCTGTGAGAACCGCGAAGTTCGTCACCCGTGCCCTGCTGCTGCCGGTGGTCACGGCGAGCTCCCTCACGATGGTCCCCGGCTCGACGTCCGCAAGCGCCACGGAGGCCGGGAACACCTACTACGTCGCCCCGAACGGGAGTGACAGCGCGGCGGGTACGCAGGTCGCACCCTGGGCATCGATCGCTCGCGCACAGGCGGTCGCCAACGCCGGTGACACGGTCTACTTCCGGGGCGGCACCTACGCCTACACCCGTGCGAACAGCGCCTGCTCAAGCCAGACCGCCAGGGTCGACGCGATCACCCTGAACAAGAGCGGCAGCTCCGGCAATCCGATCCGGTACTGGGCCCATCCGGGCGAGAAGCCGGTCTTCGACTTCACGCGCATGACGGATAGCTGCCGTATCAAGGGCTTCAGCGTCACCGGCAACTGGCTCCACCTCAAGGGACTGGAGGTCACCGGCGTACCTCAGAACTACAACGAGATCGACGACCACAACGCACCGTCGGTCCTCATCCGCCACATGGGCCACGTGGTGGTGTTCTGGTCCGGACACCAGGGCCCTTCCCTCCGCTTTCCGCGGAGAACAACAAGCTGTGCCAGGCGACATCGTCGTAGACGGCCCTCGCGGCACCGGTGCCCGCCGCCGGCCCTGGGGGGTTATTGTCATGGCCGCGGCATGACTCTATTCTCGTCCGAAAGAAATGGAACGAGATCGTCGAATGCCCTATCGAAGCGTTTCGATGAAGAATTCGACGAGCACCGGGAGCCGCGCACCGAAGTCCTCGACCGTGACTTCCGCGGCAACCGTCGACCCACCTGCTCCGAGAAGTGCTCTGCACCACCCGCCGGCGACGCCGACGCCGGGCCGGCCTGGCCACGCCCGCTCGGCGTCAGTTCCCGGCACCTCAAGACCGGAAGAGAGGAAACGCCAATGGCTGCAAGAGTGATGAAGATCAAGGCCGTCCTCGTTGCCGTGCTCCTGGCCGTGGCCGCATCCGTGTACGGCGGCTCGGCGGATCGGGCCGCCGCCGACACGGCGACTCCGTCGGACGCTTCGCAGATCGTTGCCGACATGGGTGCGGGCTGGAATCTCGGGAACCAACTCGAAGCCAACGCCAACGGGTATCCCAGTGAAACGGCATGGGGCAATCCGGAAGTAACGCAAGCACTCATCGACAAGGTGCACGCGGCCGGGTTCAAAACAATCCGGATCCCAGTCTCCTACCTGCGCAACATAGGACCTGGCCCAGATTACACGATCAACTCATCCTGGCTGAACAGAGTCCAGGAAGTCGTCGACTACGCGTACAACCGGGGCATGTATGTGGTGATCAACATGCACGGCGACGGCTTCAAGACGGTCAACGGCTCCTGGCTGATCTGTGACTCGTCCGCTCAGCCGGAAATCAAGGACAAATATCAGAAGACATGGCAACAGATCGCGTCGAAGTTCCAGGGCTACGACCAGCGCCTGATCCTGGAATCAATGAACGAAGAATTCGACGGCCAATACGGCCAGCCGACTCAACCGTGCTACTCCAACATCAACGACTACAACCAGATCTTCGTGGACACGGTGCGGAAGGCCGGCGGCAACAACACCTCACGCTGGCTGCTCGTCCCCGGCTGGAACACCAACATCGATTACACCGTGGGCAACTACGGCTTCGCCCTTCCGACCGACCGGTACCGATCCTCCTCCATTCCGAGCAATGAGCAGAGGATCATGATCTCCGTGCACTACTACGATCCGTGGGACTTCACAGGAGAGGAGAGCGGGACCATCACGCAGTGGGGCCCGGCCGCGACCAACCCGTCAAAGACGTCCGTCTGGGGGCAGGAGGACTACCTGGACGCCCAGTTGAAGAAGATGCATGACGGCTTCGTCACGAAAGGATATCCGGTAGTCGTCGGTGAATACGGAGCGATAGACAAGTCGTCGTTCGACTCGGCGAGCAACAAGTACCGTGCCGACTTTGCGCGCACCGTGGCGGCTACAGCAAAGAAGTACGGAGCAGTCAGCATCTACTGGGACAACGGTTTCAACGGACAATACGGGTTCGGTCTGTTCGACCGGCGTTCTCACACCGTGACTCAGCAGGGCATCGTCAGCGCCATCATGAGCGGCGTCCGCGGCGGTTGACAGCAACCCGGGCCTGCCGTCCGGAAGGGACAAGGTCAAATTCCGGCGACAGGCACGCGCCCCGACTCCGATCGCTTCTCCCTGGCGACCGGCACCGCCGGCAATGCGGTCATCCGGAATGCCGGCGGTGTCGTCGCCGACTCGCTCCGGAGCGCGGTGCGGGCTGTGCCCGTTCCGTCCTCACCGCCGCGACCACCACGAACCGGCGGCCGCTACTCCTCGCGCAGGTCCAGCCAGGAGACCTCCTGCGCGGAGAGGCGTACGCCCAGACCCGCGAGTGAGGTACGGGTCTCCGAGATCTGCCGGGGACCGATCAGCGGGAAGACCGGGTACTGCTGGTGGAGCAGCCAGGCCAGGGCGATGGCCGTCGGGTGCACGCCGCGGTCGCGGGCCAGCTTGCGGGCCCGGTCCAGTCGCTCGAAGTTCTCGTCCGAGTAGAAGCAGCGCACCAGCTCCGCGTCGCCGGTGCCGTCCGGCCGCGCCCGGCCGGTGAAGAAGCCGCGTGCCTGGCTGGACCAGGGGAACAGCGCCACCCCTCGGTCTCGCAGCCAGTCCTGCGCCTGCGGATCGCTGACGTGCCGGCAGCCCTCCCACGGCAGTGCTTTGGCGCGGGCCAGGCTGAGGTGGTTGCTGAGCACGGTGAACGGCTGCCGTCCGTTGCGGCGCGCCCACTCGTTGGCCTCGTCGAACCGCCGCGGGCTCCAGTTGGAGCCGCCGTAGACGCCGATCCGGCCGGCCCGGCGGTGCTCGTCCAGCACGTCCACGAACTCGCCCACCGGGATGTCGGGGTTGTCGCGGTGCAGGAGGTAGATGTCGACGCGGTCGGTGCCCAGCCGCTCCAGGCTGGTGGCCAGCTGGCGGCTGAGCGAGGCCGGGTCACAGTGCGGCGTGTGCGCGCCCTTGCCGATGACCACGACATCCTCGCGCACCCCGCGGACCGCCATCCACCGGCCGAGTTGCTGCTCCAGCCGCCCTTCGCCGTAGAGGTACGCGGTGTCGAAGGCGGTGCCGCCGCGCTCGAAGAAGTCGTCGAAGACGACCGAGGCGTGGATCTGGTCGACCTGGTTGTCGACGCCCATCACCAGCCGGGAGATGTCCTTGTCCACGCCGGGGATGCGGGCGTGGAGCATCGGGGCGTCGGCGCGCCGGGCGAGCGGGCGCCCGGAGGCGGTGGGCACCGGGGCGTCCGCCCGCTCGCTGTCGTAGCGCTGGCCGATCGCCGCCCGCCAGGCGTCCTGGACGGCCAGGTTGCCGAGGGTGTCGTCCCAGCTCATCTGCGGGGCCTGGCGGTCGGCGAGGTGGTCGGCGACGGCGTCGGCCTCGGCGGCGTAGATGTGCGCCGGCGGGACCTCGATCTCCTCCCGCTCCTCGCCCACCCGGTGCAGCACGAGCCGCGTGGGCTCGCCGTCCCCGCAGAACCACGGGTCGGGCACGTCGAGGAAGCCGCGAGAGCCGTACACCCGCACCCGGTTATCGCCGGCCAGTCGGATGCCGGTGGCGACCTGGGCGGTCAGCCCGCCGGCGAAGTGCAGCGTGGCCAGCGCCCACTCGTCCACCCCGGTGCGGCCGACTGTTCCTGCGGCGGTGACGCGTTCCGGATCGGCGAAGGGCAGGCCCGCCGCGGCGCCCGCGAGCAATCGCGCCATCGAGACCGGATAGCCGCCGACGTCCAGGATGCCGCCGCCGGCCAGGGCGTTGTCGAACAGCCGGTGCCCGGCGTCGAATCCGGGGCCGCCGAAGGAGAACTGCGCCTGGATGTGGTGGAGCTCGCCGACCGCCCCGTCTCCGACCAGCTCCACCAGCTTCGCGGTCTGCGGTGTACACCGGTACATGTACGCCTCCATCAGGAAGACGTCACCCCGCACGGCGGCCTCGACGACGGCGGTGGCCCAGGCACTGCCCACGGCCATCGGCTTCTCGACCAGCACGTGCTTACCCGCCTCGGCGGCGCGCACCGCCCACTCCACGTGCTGCGGATGGGGAGTGGCGACGTAGACCGCGTCGACGCTGTCGTCGTCGAGCAGTTCCTGGTACGAACCGTGCGCCCGCGGCGCGGCGAAGCGCTGCGCGAAGGCGCGGGCGGAGGCGGGGGAGCGGCTGCCGACTGCTGCCAGGGCGCCGGTGCGGGAGCGCGGCAACTGGCCGGCGAAGCGTGCGGCGATCCCGCCGGTGCCCAGGATCCCCCAGCCGACGGCGCCGGTCGCGCGGGAAGTCCGGTCCGGGCTGTTGTGCATGGAGCAAACACCTCTCTGTGTCGGTCGGCAGCGGTGCGGTGCGGTGCGGTGCCAGACCCTGATCGGACGGGCTGCCGGGTGTCATGCCGGGTGGCGGTGACTCGGCGGCTCATCAGGTGGCCGCCGGGGCGAGGGCGCGAACGAGGGCAGGGCGCGGTTCAGAACTTCATGGCGCCGGCGGCCAGGTTGGCGATGAAGTGTCGTGCCCCGATCAGGAAGACCCCGATCAGCGGGATCACCGACATGAGCGCTCCGGTGATCACCATCGACTGGTCGGTGGTGTAGACGCCGTTCAGTTGCTGCACGGCCACCTGCAGCGTCACCTTGCCCGGGTCGGTCATCACGATCAGCGGCCAGAGGTAGTCGTTCCAGACCTGGAAGAAGGTGAAGATTCCCAGGAACGCCAGTCCCGGGCGCAGCACCGGCAGCCCCACCGTCCACCACTGGCGGAAGAACCCGGCCCCGTCCACCCTTGACGCGTGGATCAACTCGTCGGCGATCGCCCCCTGCGCGTACTGCCGCATCCAGAAGATTCCGAAGGCGTTGGCCGCACCGGGGATGATCAGCGCCTTGAGCGAGCCGACCCAGCCGAGCCAGGCCAGGGTGACGAACTGCGGCACCAGCGCGAGCTGCATCGGGATCATGAAGGTGGCCAGGACGATCCAGAACAGCACCCGCCGCCCGGGGAACTCGTACTTGGCGAAGGCGAAGGCCGCCAGCGAGTCGAAGAGGAGCACCAGGAACGTCGCGGAGACGGCCGCCACGATGGTGAGACCCATGGAGCCCCAGAAGTCGATCTCGTCGAACACCTTGTTCATGTTCTCCCACAGGTGGGAGCCGGGGACCAGCTTGGGCGGGTAGGCGAAGATGTCCGCGGTGGTGTTCGACGCCATCACGAACATCCAGTAGAACGGGAAGATCGTGGCCAGCACGCCGAACATCAGCATGACGTGGCCCAGGACCGTCCGGACTCGGGCGGCGGTTTCAGCGCGCACGGGACTTCCCCTTCCCCTTCGCTTTCGCCTTGGGGGCGCGGAGGGCGTCCTCGTCGCGGCCGGCGATGAGGCGCCAGTTGATGAGGGAGAACACTGCGATCAGAAGGAACAGCGCCCAGCCGATGGCCGCGCCGTATCCGAACCGATTGAAGATGAACGCCTGCTGGTAGAGGTAGAGCACGATCGTGGTGGCCTCGCCGCCGGGCCCGCCGACGTTCCCGCTGTCGTCCGGGAACATCACCTGCGGCTCGGTGAAGAGCTGCAGCCCGCCGATGGTGGAGGTGATGGCGACGAAAAGGATCACCGGGCGGAGCATCGGGATGGTGATCCGGAAGAAGGTCTGGCGGCTGCTGGCACCGTCGACCTTGGCCGCCTCGTACACGTCGCTGGAGATGGCCTGGAGGCCGGCCAGGCAGATGATGGTGTTGTAGCCGAGCCACCGCCAGATGGTGATCGCGGCGACGGAGATCTTCATCGCCCACGGGTCGGACAGCCAGCCGACCTCGCCGGCGCTGATCGCCCGCAGCGCGCTGTTGAGCAGCCCGGAGCTGTCGCTGAAGACCGAGCCGAGCACGATGGTCATCGCCACGATCGAGGTGACGTTCGGGAGGAAGTAGGCCACCCGGTAGAACGCCTTGAACCGCACGGTGGTGTGCAGCGCGTACGCGAGGACCAGGGCCAGGAAGATCATCGGGATGGTGGCCAGAACCCAGATGATCAGGGTGTTGGTGATCGACTGCCAGAAGTCGGGGTCGGTCACCAGGTAGTTGTAGTTCTCCCAGCCGACCGACTTCATCTCCCCGATGCCGTCCCAGGACATGAACGACAGGTAGACGGAGAAGGCGACCGGGAAGACGCCGAAGACGGCGAAGAGGAGGAAGAACGGGGACACCGCCGCGTACATCGGCCAGTAGCGGCGCCAGCCGGGCAGGGGCTTCGATCCGTCCGGCGGCGGCTTGGCGGCTCTCCCGCGCAGGGCCTGGGTGAGGCTCATGTCAGAACGCCCCCTCGCGGGTCAGCTCGCGCTCGATGGAGTCCTGGGCGTCCTTCCAGGCCGCGTCGACGCTCTTGCCGGCGTCCACGTTGGCCATCTCGTCGAACATCACGGGGTCGATCACCCGGTCGTACGGGCTCCGGTAGACGGTCTTGACCTGCCGGGCCGACTCGCCGAACACCTCGATGGTGCGCTGCCCGCCGTAGAAGGGCTGCGGCTCCCGCATCGCCGGCATCGTGAAGGAGCGCGGCGAGGACGGGAAGAGCGACATCTCCGTGAATGCCTTGACCTGGTTCTCCGGGGACTGCAGCCAGCTGATGAAGGCGTAGGCCGCCTCGGGATCCTTGGAGTACTTCGTGATCGCCAGGAAGGAGCCGCCCTGATTGCCGGCGCCGCCGGGCGGGCACGGCGGCGATGCGGGATCGTTCATCACCCGCGAGATGGGCGCCGCGCAGCCCGATAGGCTGCTCGCCATCCACGTCCTTGAGATCTGGTCTTTTCCGACCGGTGTGCCCGGCGAACTGGACGACCTCAGCGACGCCGAAAAGGAACGCCCGACGTTCATGGCGGGATATTACGACCTCGCCGGCTACCAGCACGTCCAACAGACCCGGCCCTTGACGCTCGCCTACGGCCTCACCGATTCCCCCGTCGGCCAACTCGCCTGGCTGAACGACCCCATCATGGGCTTCGGCCGCTTCGCGCCACCCGAGCCCCGAGACCGCGATGCACTTCTCACGAACGCCTCGATCTACTGGTTCACGAAGACCGCCGGGTCATCGGCCCGCTGGTACCTAGAAGACGCCAGGACCGCCGCAGGCGACCCCGACACACCCGACCCGACCCCGACCGGCGTCGCCGTCCTCCCCGCTCCAGAATGCAGAACGAGTAGGCGGCCTTGTCCACCACCCCGGCTGGCAGGTTCGGGCTGGCGAACGTTGAAGACCGCCTGCGCCAAGGCATTCGTGATCCTGGACGGCACGCTGCTGCCGATCGACCGGATCGCCGCCGACCGGCCCTTCCACTCCGGGGACATAAGAAGCACGGCATGAACGTGCAGGTCATCACCGACCCGGCAGGGCGGCTGCTGTGGGCATCCCCAGCACTGCCCGGAGCCGTCCACGACATCAGGGCCGCGCGGACCCACGGCATCATCGACGCCCTGGAAGAAGCCGCCGCGGAGTGCTGGGCCGACAAGGGCTACAGCGGCGCCGGCGGCACCGTACGCGTGCCGTACCAGGGACGCTGGGAAACACTCTCCACAGGCCAGCAAGCCGTCAACCGCTCACACGCGAAGATCCGCGCACTCGTCGAACAGGCGATGGCCACCCTCAATACCTGGCGGCTCCTACGCAAACTGCAGTGCTCCACCACCCGCATCACCAGCCTCGTCCAGGCTGTCTTCACCCTGCACCTGACCTGCTCAAACTGAGGTTGGAAAACGCTCAGTGGGCGTAGGGCCAGCCGTCGCCGTCCCAGCCGAGCCAGTTGATGCCCAGCAGGGCCGTGCCGTTGTCGGCGTAGTAGTGGTAGACGAGGATGTCGTGGTCGGTGTCGGCGAAGACGTCCTGGTGGCCGGGGCCGTGGATGGTGTCGTGGCCGGCCATGATCTCGGTGCCGCCGCCGGAGGTCATCGCGGTGCCGTTGCGGTCGCGGTAGGGGCCGGCGATGTCCGTTGACCGGCCGACCATGACCCGGTACGTGCTGTCCGCGCCGCGGCAGCACAGGTCGAACGAGACGAAGAGGTAGTAGTAGCCGCCCCGCCGGTAGATCGTGGGCGCCTCGATGGCGCCGCCGCCGCGGCCGGCGATCGCGACCATGCTGCCGTCCAGCCGCCTGCCGGTGGCCGGGTCGATCCGGATGAGCTTGATGCCGGACCAGAACGAGCCGAAGGCCAGCCACCAGCGGCCCTCGGCGTCCACGGCGAGGTGCGGGTCGATGGCGTTGTAGTCGTTCGACCCGCTGGACTCGATGACCAGGCCCTCGTTCGTCCAGCTGCCCGAGTCGCCGCTGGAGCTGGTGGCCAGGAAGATCGCCGAGCGGTTGGAGCCGAAGGTGGAGGCCGAGTAGTAGAGGTGGTAGCGGCCGCCCACGTGGCTCAGGTGCGGAGCCCACAGGTTGCGGCTGCCTCCTGTGTACGCGGTGGTCCACGGCGCGCCGCCGGGGAAGACGCTACCGGCGTTGCGGAAGTCCGTGCGGTCGGCGGAGGTCTTCAGGGCGATGTTGTCGCCGGTGTGGGCGACGAGGTAGCCGCCGGAGGGCCGTTTGACGAAGGACGGGTCGTGCACGCCGGTGTCCCCGGTCACGACGCCGGGGAAGGGGTACGCGGCCGGGGCGGCCCCGGCCGGCGTGGGGCGCAGCCCGTACGCGCCGACGGCGGAGGCGGTCGCCAGGGCGCCGGTCGCCAGCGCGGCGCGGAGCAGTCGGCGCCGGGACGTGCCGGGCGGCGGGGCGTCCGGCGCGTTCGGGGGTGTGGCGGCGGAGTCGCGGTGGGGGGTTGTGGTCACGGTTGTCTCCTTGGAGTCTGGGGGTGGACCGGTCGGCTGCCGTTCATTCGCCTGCGGGCGCGGGGAGCGCCACCCCCGTCCTGACCGGCGTGCCGAAGTCGGGGGTGCCGTCGGCGTTCCAGGTGAACTTCTGGGCGCGGGTGGAGCGGTTCATGTCGCAGCCGCCGGAGGCCGAGTCGTTGGCGTGGTAGACGATCCAGTCCTCGCTGCCGTCGGGGGAGGTGAAGAACCCGTTGTGGCCGGGGGCATAGACACCGTTGGAGTCGTTGCGCTGGAAGACGGGGTCGGGCGACTTGGTCCAGTGCGCGCGGTTGAGCGGGTCGCTGCCGGTGAGGGTGAGCAGGCCCAGCTTGTAGTCGGGGCCCCAGCAGGCGCTGGCCGAGTAGACGATCATGGTCCGGCCGTTGTGGTGGAGCGCCTCGGCGCCTTCGTTGACGGCGCCGGTCTGCCGCTCCCAGGAGAGCGTCGGCCGGCTGATGGTGCGCCGGGAGCCGCCGAGGGTCCAGGGGTTGCTCAGCGGGGTGATGGTCAGGCTCTGCTCGCCGTCGATCGCGCTGCCCAGCAGGTAGATGCGGCCGTTCTGGCGCAGGATGCTCGGGTCGAGCTCCCAGGAGTCCCCCAGGTCGGCCTTGAAGTGGTACGGGCCCATCGGGTCGGTGCCGTCGCTCTCCAGCACGTGCAGGCGCTGGGTGGGGTTGTAGTCGGGGACGTCCTGGCCGGCGACGTAGTACAGGTACCAGCGCGGGCCGTTGGGGCCGTCGATGAGGTGGAACTCCGGGGCCCACATGTTGCAGCAGCCGTTCGGCCGGCCCGCGAGGTCGAACAACGTCGTCTCCGGCGCGCTCGACAGCCCGGCCAGGGTCGTGGAACGGCGCATGGTGATCGTCGAGTTCCACGTCGTCGTGGCCAGGTAGTAGTACCCGTCGTGGTATTGCAGCCAGGGGTCGGGGCCGTTCCGCTTGATGGGGTTGGTGAACGTGCCGGAGCCGAGCTTGACCAGTTGCCACTGCTGGTTGGCGCCGTCGAGGTCCGGCCACTGGATCACCCGCGCGCCGTCGGCCGTCGAGAAGTCCAGCACGTCGAGGGCCTTGCCGCTGTTGCGGTTGAGCAGGCGCACGTACCCGTCGGCGGAGTCGGCCGGCCGGAACTGCTGGCTGGCACGGTTCTGGTCGGACCACTGCACGACGCCGGCGCCGTCGGCCGTCGAGGAGTCGGCCACGTCCAGCACCTTGCCGCTGTGCCGGGACTTCAGCCGGTAGTAGCCGCCGCCGGAGTCGACGAACTGCCACTGCTGCCAGGCGCCGTCGTTGCGCGTCCACTGCACGATCTGTGCGCCGTCGTTCGTGGCGAGGTCGTACACGTCGAGCGCCTTGCCGCTGTGCCGGTTGACCAGCACGTACGACGCGTTGGTGTCGATGGCCGGCACGGCCGTCGCCTGCTGCGGCGCGAGCGTGGTGCCGCCGCCGAGGAGCAGGGCGAGCACGGCGAGGAGGAGGCCGACGCGCAGCCGCCGGTGGCCTGACCCGGGTGTGGACATGCCCATGACATCTCCGAGCGTCTGGGGGAGCGCTCCCAGCGCGCAGGCGCGCCACCGCCGAAGAGGGATGTTCGGAATATCGAACTGTGTTCGCAATACTGAGCGGAGCGTAGGGTCGCCGCCCCCCACCGTCAACCCCGGTGCCGCCCCCGGGTGTTGCGCACCGGATGGCCGCGGAACAACACCACCGGAGACCGGCCCATCCGGGCCGGATGCCCGGGGACTGGTGGTCAGCGACAAGACACGGACCCGCAGCACGCGCAGCACGTAGGCGCGCGCAAATGACATCGCCGCGGTGTGGGGCCCCGCTTCGGCCCCGTCGCCACGGCGGTCATGTCCGACCGCGGCGAGGCGGACGCCGGCCGCGGTCGGACATGGCCGCGAGGTGGGGGCCGGTCCCGGCGTCGCACGTGCCGAGGACGACTCAGGTCGTCTCCGGTACGGGCGTCACGAGCGTGCCGCGTTCGAGGAAGCCGGCGAGGTTGTCCAGGGTCAGGCGCTCCATCTCCGCGCGGGTCTGGACCGTGGCGCTGCCGACGTGGGGTAGGAGCACCACGTTGTCCAGGGCGAAGAGGGCCTCGGGGACGTGCGGTTCGGCGGCGAAGACGTCCAGGCCGGCGCCGCCGAGGGCGCCCGTGGTGAGCATCTCGACCAGCGCGTCCTCGTCGACGACGCTGCCGCGGGAGACGTTGATCACGTAGCCGCCGGGGCCGAGTGCGCGCAGCACGGTGCGGCTGACCAGGCGGTGGGTGCCGGCGCCGCCGGACGTGGCGATGATCAGCACGTCCACCGCGGCGGCCAGCGCCTCGGGGGAGTCGGCGTACGCGTAGGCGGTGCCGGGCACCCTCCTTCGGCTGTGGTAGCTGACGGGGCAGCCCAGCGCGGCGAACCGGGCGGCGATGGCGCGGCCGATGCGGCCGAGGCCCAGGATGCCCACCCTCGCGCCGCTGACCTTGCGCATCAGCGGGAAGCCGCCGTCGCGCGGCCACCGCCCCGCGCGTACGAAGCGGTCGGCCGCGGAGAGCCCGCGGAGCAGGTCGAGGGTGAGCCCGAGGGCCGTGTCGGCCACGCAGTCGGTGAGTACGTCGGGGGTGTTGCTCACCAGCACGCCGCGCCGGCGGGCGAGTGCGGTGTCCGTGGTGTCGTAGCCGACCCCGAAGTTGATGACGGCCCCGAGGCGGGGCAGCGCGGTCATCAGCTCGCTGCCGACGCCGAAGCGGCCCGACGTGACGGCGGCAACGACGTCCCCGCCGTGCGCCGCGAGGAACGCCGCGCGCTCCGGGCCGTCGTCCGGCAGCTCCAGGGCGTCGTACGAGGTGCGCAGGGTCTCGGCGAGCGAGGGCTTCAGCGGGCCGACGCGAAGGACGCGGCCGGCCGCGGCCGTCCCGGGGCGGGTCATGCGTCGATTCCTTCCCCGGCCGCGCCCCGGACCGGGCCTCCGGCCGGCTCCCGGTCGAGCGCCGGGCGCTTGGGGTCGAAGCGCCAGCCGGGCACGAGGTACCGCATGGCGGTGGTGTCGTCGCGCGCGCCGAGGCCCTCGCGGAGGTAGAGCTCGTGTGCGGCCTCCAAGCGGTCGTGGTCGACGGTGACGCCGAGGCCCGGGGCGGCCGGGACGTCGATCCCCCCGTCCTCGATGACCGGCGGGTCGACGGTCAGCCGCTGCCCGTCCTGCCAGATCCAGTGCGTGTCGATGGCGGTGATGTCTCCGGGGGCGGCAGCGGCGGCGTGGGTGAACATCGCCAGGGAGATGTCGAAGTGGTTGTTGGAGTGCGAGCCCCAGGTGAGCCCCCACGCCTCGCACAGTTGGGCGACGCGGACCGACCCCGCCAGGGTCCAGAAGTGCGGGTCGGCCAGCGGGATGTCGACGGCACCGGCGCGTACCGCGTGCCCGAGCTGCCGCCAGTCGGTGGCGACCATGTTGGTGGCGGTGGTCAGACCGGTCGCGCGCTTGAATTCCGCCATCACCTCCCGGCCGGAGTAGCCGTCCTCGGCGCCGCAGGGGTCCTCGGCGTAGGCGATGACGTCGTGCAGGGCACGGCCGTGGCGGACGGCGTCGGCGAGCGGCCAGCAGCCGTTGGGGTCGAGGGTGATCCGGGAGCCGGGGAAGCGCGCGGCGAGCGCGCGGACGGTCTCGACCTCCTGTTCGCCGGGCAGCACGCCGCCTTTGAGCTTGAAGTCGGTGAAGCCGTAGCGCTCCTGGGCCGCCTCCGCGAGCGCGATGACGGCTTCGGGGGCCAGGGCCTCCTCGTGCCGCCGCCGGCTCCAGGCGTCCACGGCGTCCGGCTCGGAGCGGTAGGGCAGGTCGGTGCGGTTGCGATCGCCGATGAAGAAGAGGTACCCGAGGACCGGTACGCGGGTGCGGTGCGGCCCGTCGCCGAGGAGCTCTGCGACGGGTACGCCGAGGAACTGGCCGTGCAGGTCCAGCAGGGCCGCTTCCAGGGCGGCCTGGACGTGCACCGTGGTGCGCAGATCGTAGGTCTGCGCCCCGCGGCCCCCGCGGTCGCGGTCCCGGAACTCCGCGCCGACCGCGCGCACGACGGACCGGTGACGCGCGGGGGACCGGCCGGTGACCAGCGGGGCAGCGTCCTCCAGAGTGCGGCGGATCGCCTCGCCGCCCGGCACCTCACCGACACCGACCCGGCCGTCTGAGTCGGTCAGCAGGATGACGTTGCGCGTGAAGTAGGGGCCGTGCGCGCCGCTGAGGTTCAGCAGCATGCTGTCGTGGCCCGCCACCGGAACCACCCGCACCGCCGTGACGACGGGGGTGCCGGGGGCGGCGGGCGCGACGGCACCGTCAGTCCCGGGTGAGTTCACCATCGACCTGCCTCCACAATCCGAGGGAGTTCGGCTCGTCCACCGGCGCGGGCAGCAGCTCCGCGGGGACGTTCTGGTACGCGACCGGCCGCAGGAACCGGTCGATCGCGAGGGTGCCGACCGAGGTGCTGCGGCCGTCGGAGGTGGCGGGGTACGGGCCGCCGTGCACCATTGCGTGGCCGACGTCGACGCCGGTGGGCCAGCCGTTGAAGACGATCCGCCCCACCTTGTCCTCAAGCAGCTCCAGCAGCGGCGCGGCACGTTCGCGGTCGTCGTCGGCGGCGTGCACGGTCGCGGTGAGCTGGCCTTCGAGGGCGCCGAGTACGGCGTCGAACTGCCCGGCGTGCTCCAGGCGCACCACCAGGGAGGCGGCGCCGAAGACCTCCTGCTGCATGGCCGGCTCGGCCGCGAAGGCGTCGCCGGTCGTGGTGAAGAGGCGGGCCCGTCCCGGCGCCGCGAGGTCGTCGCCGACGGGACCCGCGGCCACCTGCGTCACGTGGTCGAGGCCGCCGAGGCGGGCGACGCCCTCGGTGTACGACGTGTGGATGCCGGCTCCGAGCATCGGCAGGGTCCGGCCGGCGGCGATCGCGGTGGCGGCCGACTCGGCGAAGGCGTCGAGGTCGGCGCCGGCGACGCCGAAGACGAGGCCGGGGCAGGTGCACAGCTGGCCGGCCCCGGTGGTGAGGGACTCGGCGAACTGCCGGCCGAGTTCCACGGCGCGGTCGCGCAGCGCGCCGGGCAGCAGCACGACGGGGTTGACGCTCGACATCTCCGCGTAGACGGGGATGGGCACGGGGCGGGCCGCGGCGGCGCGCATCAGCGCGGTGCCGCCGGTGCGGGAGCCGGTGAAGCTGACGGCGCGTATGTGCGGGTCGGTGACCAGGGCGACGCCGACGTCGCTGCCGGAGCCGAAGACCATGGAGAACACGCCCTCGGGCAGGCCGTGCCGGGCTACCGCCCGCTGGATCGCGGTACCGACGAGCTCCGAGGTGCCGGGGTGTGCGCTGTGCGCCTTCACGACGACGGGGCAGCCGGCGGCGAGGGCGGCGGCGGTGTCGCCGCCGGCGACGGAGAAGGCAAGCGGGAAGTTGGACGCT
>NZ_JACBXC010000530.1 GCF_013870535.1 Streptomyces phytophilus
CCCGCGCCCGCCGCGCCCGGCCCTCCCCCCACCCACCCCTTGACCCGGGCATTTCAAGATCAAGGCGCTTCTGAGCAGCGCTTTCTTGAGGCTCGGAGATCATTTTCCCGACATTGCCCCGCCGTTCCCGCGTCCCTCTTTCGAGCGAATTGACAGAGGCTCTCCGACGCGTTGATCGTCGTCGGAGCCGAATTCCCCTGGGGACGCACTGTTTTGATCTAGTTCCGCTCCCTACAATCCGTCCACAACTTGCAGCTCAGGACGCCTGAGCGCTGCGGCCGCCCAAACCCCGACCGCCGAAACCCGCAGTCGGGGCTGCCGCGCGCCCATGTGCCGTACGTCAAGGAGGACGAATGGCGGGGCATTTCACCCCACTACAGCAGGACCACCTACTGGCCGTGGAACTGACCAGCGGCAACCGGGCCATCGTGGCGATCATCGCCGTGGTCGCGGTAGCCGCACTCGCGGTCGCAGTGGTGCTGCTCCGTCAAGTACTCGCCGCAGGCGAGGGCACGGACAATATGAAGAAGATCGCGGCGGCGGTGCAGGAAGGCGCGAACGCCTATCTGTACCGCCAGTTGCGCACGATCGGGATGTTCGCCGTCGTGGTGTTCTTCCTGCTCTTCCTGCTTCCCGCCGACGACTGGTCGGAGCGGGCCGGACGCTCGATCTTCTTCCTGGTGGGCGCCGCCTTCTCGGCGGCGACCGGGTACATCGGCATGTGGCTGGCGGTCCGCAGCAACGTGCGCGTGGCCGCGGCCGCGCGCGCCGCCACCCCGCGCGAGGGCGAGCCCGCCAAGGACCTCACCGCGGTGAGCCACGAGGCGACGAAGCTCGCGTTCCGTACCGGCGGCGTCGTCGGCATGTTCACCGTCGGCCTCGGCCTGCTCGGCGCGTGCAGCGTCGTGCTCGTCTACGCGGCCGACGCGCCCAAGGTGCTGGAGGGCTTCGGCCTCGGCGCCGCGCTGATCGCGATGTTCATGCGTGTCGGCGGCGGCATCTTCACCAAGGCCGCGGACGTCGGTGCCGACCTCGTCGGCAAGGTCGAGCAGGGCATCCCCGAGGACGACCCGCGCAACGCCGCCACCATCGCCGACAACGTCGGCGACAACGTCGGCGACTGCGCCGGCATGGCCGCCGACCTCTTCGAGTCGTACGCCGTCACCCTGGTCGCCGCGCTCATCCTGGGCAAGGTCGCCCTGGGCGACGCGGGCCTGGCCTTCCCGCTGATCGTTCCCGCGATCGGCGTCGTCACCGCCATGATCGGCGTGTTCGTCGTGGCGCCCAAGGCGAGCGACCGCAGCGGCATGACCGCCATCAACCGCGGCTTCTTCATCTCCGCGGTGATCTCCCTGGTGATGGTCGCCATCGCCGTCTTCGCGTACCTCCCCTCGTCGTACGCGGACCTCGACGGCGTCGGTGCGGGCATCGCCGAGCACGACGGCAACCCGCAGGTGCTCGCGCTCATCGCGGTCGCCATCGGCATCGTGCTCGCGGCGGTCATCCAGCAGCTCACCGGCTACTTCACCGAGACCAACCGCCGTCCCGTCCGGGACATCGGCAAGACCTCGCTGACCGGCCCGGCCACCGTGGTGCTCGCCGGCATCTCCATCGGCCTGGAGTCCGCCGTCTACACCGCCGTCCTCATCGGGCTCAGCGTCTACGGCGCGTTCCTGCTCGGCGGTACGTCCATCATGCTGGCGCTCTTCGCAGTCGCGCTGGCCGGCACCGGCCTGCTGACCACCGTCGGCGTCATCGTCGCGATGGACACCTTCGGCCCGGTCTCCGACAACGCCCAGGGCATCGCCGAGATGTCCGGCGACGTCGAGGGTGCCGGCGCCCAGGTCCTCACCGACCTGGACGCGGTCGGCAACACGACCAAGGCCATCACCAAGGGCATCGCCATCGCCACCGCGGTCCTCGCGGCGGCGGCTCTCTTCGGCTCGTACCGGGACGCGGTGGACACGGCGGTGGCGGAGGCGACCAACGTCGGCAACCCGCTGGGCCTCAGCCTGGACATCGGGCAGCCGAACAACCTCGTCGGCCTCATCCTCGGCGCCGCGGTCGTCTTCCTCTTCTCCGGTCTGGCGATCAACGCCGTCTCGCGCTCCGCGGGCGCGGTGGTCTTCGAGGTGCGCCGGCAGTTCCGCGAGCACCCGGGGATCATGGACTACTCGGAGGAGCCGGAGTACGGCAAGGTCGTCGACATCTGCACCCGGGACGCGCTGCGCGAGCTGCGTACGCCCGGTCTGCTCGCCGTGATGGCGCCGATCGCGGTCGGCTTCACGTTCGGCGTCGGCGCGCTCGCCTCGTTCCTCGCCGGCGCCATCGGCGCGGGCGTGCTGATGGCGGTCTTCCTGGCCAACTCGGGCGGCGCCTGGGACAACGCCAAGAAGCTCGTCGAGGACGGCCACCACGGCGGCAAGGGCAGCGAGGCCCACGCCGCCACGGTGATCGGCGACACGGTCGGCGACCCGTTCAAGGACACCGCGGGCCCGGCGATCAACCCGCTGCTGAAGGTGATGAACCTGGTGGCGCTGCTGATCGCGCCCGCGGTGGTGAAATTCTCGTACGGCGACGACTCCAACGTCGGCGTGCGGATCGTCATCTCGGTCGCGGCCATCGCGATCATCGCCGGCGCCGTGTACATCTCCAAGCGCCGCGGCATCGCCGTGGACGACGAGGGGTCGGAGACCACGGCGTCCGCCGGTACGGCGCCGAAGTCCTCGACCGGCCCGGCGGTGGTCAACGGCTGAGACCGGGCTACGGCACCACACCCCGCCGGCCGGGAGGCGAGAGAAGCTCCCGGCCGGCGGGGTGTGGTGTTTCCGGGGGACCGTCGGTGGCCGGTGTTGCTGCCGCTGTTGCTGCCGTGACTGCTGTGACTGTCGTGGCAAATGGTGCACGACGCGGCGTGCGGCCCCGGCGATTCGTCGTACCGGCGGGGTGCCGGTGTATGTTCCGGGTGTCTCAGTCTCGAAGGGATGATCCGGTGAACAAGAAGCTTGCCGCCGCCCTGGCCGGTGCCGCCGTCACGCTGCTCGCGGCGACCGGCTGCAGCGATGACAACGGCGCGGAGGTCCAGAAGTGGGCGGGCTCGCTCTGCGACCGGATCCAGCCGGAGCTGCAGAAGAGGGATCAGGCCAACCTCGCCATCAGCGAGGCGACGACGGAGAAGGACCCGCGGAAGGTGCAGGAGGCGGACGCCCGGGCGTTCGGCGAGATCTCCGAGGCGTACACGGCCATGAGCAAGGCCGTGAACAAGGTGGGCGCGCCGCCGGTCGACGACGGCAAGAACACCCACGGCGGGGCCGTGACCGAACTGCAGCAGGTGGCGGGGGCGTACGCGGACCTGCAGAAGCAGGTGGAGGACCTGGACGTCAAGGATCAGGCGGCGTTCGCGGAGGGCCTGCGGGAGCTGGCGGGCGAGGCGGACAAGATCAGCAAGAGCGGCGACGAGGCGCTCAACAAGCTGCAGGCGGGCGAGGTCGGCCAGGCGCTGGCCGAGCAGGAGGGCTGCCAGAAGTCGAAGGCCAAGCCTTCGCAGAAGGCGTAGGAGCCCGCGGGGCTCCGGTCGGCGGGGTGGTCGGCCGCGCCGCCGCGGCGGCACCACAATGGTGCCCGTGAGCGCGACCGACGACCTTCCCCGTACGGACCTTCCCCGCCCCGACCGTGCCGCCGGCCTGCGCGCGGCGCTGCTGGCGGCGGGATTCACGGCAGACGGCCTGCTGGACCTCCTGGGCGCCCCCGCCTACGCGGCACTCGCCCGCAGCGAGACCGTCCCCGCCGAGCGGGCGACACGGTGGCCGCCCGGCAGCACGCCGCCGGCCCTCGCCACCCTCACCCGGCTCTTCCTCCTCCAGCACGCGGTCCCCCGCACGCACGCCGCGGCGGTGCTGCCGCTGGCCGCGTGCCTCGCGGACGGCTGGGTGAGCGAGGACGGCGAGGCGGTACGGGCCGCGGTCGACGTACGGCCGTACAGCGGTCCTGCGGGGCAGGACTGGTGGATCGTCTCGGAC
>NZ_JACBXC010000531.1 GCF_013870535.1 Streptomyces phytophilus
GTGCAGCTCACGTTGGGCGCCGGGCGCGCCGGGCGCCGGCGGGCCGCGCCCCAGCGCCCTTGCGAGCGGCATCCTTTCGTGGTCCGATAATTGACGACCTTGGTGGTCAAAAACACGTCGACTGTCGCAACCGAATCAGCGCCGCCCAAAGCGAAGCAGAGGTTCGAATGCGCAACGAAACGTTGCAGAGCCTTGTCCTCGGCGACCTACTCCGAGCGCGGGCCGAAACCCATCGGACAGAGACCTTCCTCAAGTTCCACGAGGGCGAGGTCACCTACGGCGAGGTCGACTCGATGGCCGACCGCGTGGGCCAGGGGCTGGCCGGCGCGGGCATCGGCCGCGGCGACCACGTCGGCGTGATGCTCCCCAACTGCGCCGACTTCATCCACGTGATCTTCGCGCTGGCCCGCCTGGGGGCCGTCGCGGTGCCGATCAACGTCAGCTACCGCGGCGAGTTGCTCCGGCACGTCCTGCACACCTCCGACGCCTCGGCGCTGATCGTCGACGCGCCGTACGCCGACAGGCTGCCCGCGGTGGCCCCGCGGCTGCCGGAGCTGGGCCGGCTCATCGTACGTACCGGGGGCGCGTCCGACGTGCCGCTGCACCGGCTCGGCAAGCCCGCCGCGACGCTCTCCAGCCTGCTGTCCGGCGAGGTGGAGGCCCCGCGCGCCGACGTGGGCTTCGGCGACCTCCAGGCGATCATGTACACATCGGGAACCACCGGCCCGTCCAAGGGGGCGATGGTCCCGCACGCCCTCGCGCTGACGTGCGCGCTGGACTCGCTCGACTTCCTCGACCGGTGGGGCAAGACCACCTACTGCCCGCTTCCGCTGTTCCACGCCGCCGGGCTCTGGGACGGCATGATGTCGGCGCTCCTCTCCGGCGGCGCCATCGCCATCGTCGAGCGCTTCAGCGCCTCGCGGTTCTGGGACGACGTGCGCAGGTTCGACGCGCAGGTCGCGATGAGCGTCTTCTCGATGATCCCGATCCTGCTCAACCAGCCGCGCACCGAGCGCGACAGGGACCACCCGCTGCAGACCTTCTACATGGGCAAGTCGAGCCTCGACGAGCCCCTGCTGGAACGTTTCGGCGTCCGTTCGGTGGAGACGTACACCAGCACGGAGGTCGGGATAGCCACCGCCAGCCCGTACGGCGAGTGGCGGCTCGGCTCGTGCGGGCAGGCCCACGAGGAGCGGTTCGAGGTGGCGGTGGTCGACGAGTGGGACCGCGAGGTCGGCACGGACGAGCCGGGCGAGCTGGTCGTACGCCCCAGGCAGCCGTTCGTGATCACGACCGGGTACTACGGCGCCCCCGGCGCCACCGCCGACTGCTTCCGCAACATGTGGTTCCACACCGGCGATCGCGTGTGGCGCGACGCCGACGGCTACTTCTACTTCCTCGACCGGATGAAGGACGCCATCCGGCGCCGCGGCGAGAACATCTCGGCCTTCGACCTGGAGTGCGAGGTCAACCTGCACCCCGCGGTCCTGGAGTCGGCCGCCACCGGTGTGCCCTCCGAACTGGAGGACGAGGACGTCAAGCTGTGGGTCGTGCTGCGGCCGGGAGCGTCGCTGGAGCCCGCCGAGCTGGTGGAGTTCTGCACGGAGCGGCTGCCCCGCTCGATGGTCCCGCGCTACGTCGAGTTCATCGACGCCCTGCCTCGCACGCCCACCGACAAGGTCGCCAAGTACCGGTTGCGGGCCGAGGGCGACCACGGCCTGACCCCCGCCACCTGGGACCGGGAGGAAGAGGCGTGAACTGGGCGGACACCCCCGAGCAGGCGGCCTTCCGGGAGGAGGTGCGCGCCTTCGTGCGCGACCGCTTCCCGCGGGCCTACGCGCCCGACCCCGAGGCCGAGCAGAGCCTCGAACCCGAGGACGTCTGGGGCTACAACTGGCCGGTCGACCGCCTCTGCGACGACCCGGCGCGCCGCGACGGCGCCCGCGCGTGGGCCGCGGCCCTCGCCGGGCGCGGCTGGATAGCGCCGCACTGGCCGGCCGAGTACGGCGGCGCGGGGCTGTCGGTGCTGGAGGAGTTCATCCTCCAGGAGGAGATGATGCGCGCCCGCGTACCCACCGTGAACGGGATCGGCGCCTTCCTGCTCGGCCCGACGCTCCTGGAGCACGGCACCGACGAGCAGCGCGCCGCGCACCTGCCGCCCATCGCCCGCGGCGAGGTGACCTGGGCGCAGGGCTTCTCCGAGCCGGGTGCCGGCTCCGACCTCGCCTCGCTGCGTACCCGCGCGGTCCGCGAGGGCGACGAGGCCACCGGCACGTACACGGTCGACGGGCAGAAGGTGTGGACCTCGCTCGGGCAGTACGCCGACTGGCTGTTCGTGCTCGTACGCACCGATCCCGGGGCGTCGCCGCCGCACCGCGGCATCACCTTCCTGCTCGTGGACGCCGCCTCCCCCGGCGTGACCATCCGCCCGATCACCGACCTCCGCGGGGCGGCGCCGTTCTGCGAGATCTTCTTCGAGGGCGTACGGGTGCCGGCCGCCAACCGGGTCGGCGAGGAGAACCGCGGCTGGTACGTCGCGATGACCGCGCTGAGCTTCGAACGGGCCGGCATCGGCGCCACGGTCAAGTACGAGCAGGCGCTCTCGGAACTCGTCGGCTACCTCCGCTCGGACGAGGGCCGCGGGTTCCTCCGGGACGACACGAGGGCCGCGCTGCGCCAGGAGATCGCCCGCCGCCACACCGAGATCCGGGTGCAGTACAACCTCGCCCGCTACACAGTGTCCCGGCAGGCGGCCGGCGCAGTGCCCGGCTACGAGGCGTCGGTCAACCAGCTCTTCGGCGCCGAACTGCACCAGCGCCTGGCCAGTACGGGCGCCTCGGCCTTCGGCCGGAACGCACAGCTCTGGCAGCGGCGCGACGCCCCGCTCGGAGCCGTCTTCACCCACATGTCGCGGGACTCCGTGGCGTCCACCTTCCTCGGCGGCGCGGCGGAGATCCAGCGCGACGTCATCGCCACCCGGGGCCTGAACCTGCCGCGCAGCCGCTGACGACCTAGGAGGAGTTCTCCCCATGTACGAAACCCTCGACCTGAAGATCGAGGAGCGGGTCGCCTGGCTCACCCTGAACCGGCCCGGGAAGCTCAACGCCCTCACGCCGACGACGATGCGCGAACTCCGCCACTTCTTCACCGAGGTGGACGACGACGAGGACGTCTGCGTCGTGGTGCTGCGGGGCGCCGGCGAGCGCGCCTTCTGCGCGGGCATGGACCTCGGCTGGTCGGAGCAGCTCACCAGGCAGGAGCGGGTGGAGCAGGGCCGGCTCGGCGAGAAGACGTTCGCGATGATGGAGCGGCTGTCCGTCCCGGTCGTCGCGGCCGTGCACGGCTACGCCGTCGGCGGCGGCCTGGAGCTGGCACTGGCCGCCGACTTCATCGTCGCCTCCGACAACGCGAAGATGGGCCTGGTCGAGATCACGCTGTCCGCCCGCCCGCCGTACCGGCCGAAGATGACCGAGGACGGCGATCCCGACCAGCCGGAGTTCGGCGGGTCCGCGCCCGGCTGGGGCGGCGTCAAGCGGCTGCCGCGCCGGGTCGGCAAGGCGATGGCCAAGGAGCTGCTGTTCACCGGCGTCCGGCTCGACGCCGCCAGGGCGCACCGGATCGGCCTGGTCAACGACGTCTACCCGGCCGACGAGTTCGACAAGCGGGTCGGCGAACTGGCCGAGCGGATCGCGGCGATGAACCGCTACAACCTGCGCCTCGTCAAGGAACTGGTCACCAACGAGTACGACTGGATCGAGCCGCACCCCGGCTGAGCGCGCCGGGTAGTACGGAAGCCAACGGAGGAGGATCTGTGCGGATTTACCGGATCGACCACATCGGCCAGGTCGCGCCGGAGCTGGAGCCGCAGGTGGCGCTCCTGGAGGGCCTGTTCGGGTTCCGGCGCACGCGGAGCTGGGACAACCCCGCCGAGGGCTGCCGCGGCGTCCGGCTGGCGCTGCCCGGGAACCCCGGGCACACCTGGGAGGTGCTGGCGCCGGCCGGGGAGCACTCCGCCGT